>CAXMOH010000430.1:0-12679 GCA_964194855.1 uncultured Hyphomicrobium sp. | reverse complement strand
CGTCACCTGTCGCTTCTGGCCGGTCTCCGCGTCCACGGCCCAGAGGTCGTTGCGGAAGCTGCCGCGATCGGTGGCGTAGAAGAAGCCGCCCTCCGACACCGCGATCTCGCGACCGTCGGGAGACCACGTCGGGTTCCAGCCGAAGTCCGTAACTCGCTTGACCGACTCGCCTGTGGATCCCATGACGAAGATCCCGCCGCCGTCCCGCTCGGAGCGGAAGGCAATCCGTTCTCCGTCCCGTGAGAAGGCCGGCTGGTGATCGTCCGCTTTCGAATCGGCGGTCAAGTTGACCGGGTTGCGGCCTCCGACTCTCAGCAGGAAGAGGTCGGCGCTCTCCCCTGCTTCGGCGGTGTACACGATGCTCTTTCCATCCGGAGAGAGGACCGGGTCCTTCTCGACGCCCGGCTGGTCGGTGAGCTGGGCGAACGAGAGCGGCGCGCCGCTCACGGTCGCCTCCTCCGGGCCTGGTGCCCAGGACCGACCGACCACCAGGCCCGCGACAGCCGCCACGAGGACGAGTGCCGCAGTCACCACTCGGGCGTCGAGCCGGCGCGCGGCTGCGCCTTCCGGCAGGCGCTCATGCCGCACCTGGCTGTCGGTCAGGTTCGACAGATCGAACGCCAGGTCCCGTGCCGACTGGAAGCGTTCGTCCGCCTGCTTCTCGAGGCAGTGCTGGACCACCCGGGCGAATGCAGGCGGGAGGCCCTCGACGGAGGCCTGGAGCTCCGGCGGCTCCTCCCGCAGGATGGCCGTCATCGTCTCCGCGGCGGTTTCCCGACGAAACGCCCTCTGCCCCGAGAGCATCTCGTACAAGACGGCCCCGAAAGAGAAGATGTCGGATCGCGGGTCGACGGGCTCTCCCCGCACTTGCTCGGGAGACATGTACCCCACCGTCCCCAGGACCGTGCCTGGATCCGTCGGCGGCCCGACCGTCGGAGATCGCGAGTCGTCCGTTGCAGGGCCGGCGATGTCGTGCTTCGCCAGTCCGAAGTCGAGCACCTTCACCTGGCCGTCCCGGGTGACGAAGATGTTCTCCGGCTTCAGGTCGCGGTGGACGATTCCCTTCGTGTGAGCGGCGGCCAGGGCCTGGGCGATTTGCAGGGCGTACTCCGCGGCCTTCCGCACGGGCAGCGCCCCGTCGGCGAGGCGCTCGCGCAGGGTCCTGCCCTCCAGCAGCTCCATCACCGCGTACGCGGTCCCACCTTCGCTGCCAAAGTCGTGTATCGCGAGGATCGCGGGGTGGGAGAGGGCCGCCACGGCCTTGGCCTCACGCTCGAACCGGGCCAGCGCCTCGGCATCCTCGGCGAGAGACGAGGGCAGCACCTTGACCGCCACCTCGCGGTCGAGCTTCTGGTCCCGGGCCCGGTAGACCTCCCCCATGCCCCCCGCCCCAAGGGGCGAGAGGATCTCGTAGTGACCGAGGCGGACTCCGGGAGACAGGCTCATCGCGAGTGTGCTCCTCAACGGGACGGCCAGCGGGGCGATTCTATCGCAGGCTCAGATCCGCCCCCGAGCGGACCTGCTAGAGTAACGGTTTCTGCCTAAACGGCCACTCCCGAGAGGTCACCAGATGAACGCGATCCGACGCTTCGCCCTTCCTCCCACGCTCGCCGCCCTCTGCGCCCTCACCGCCGCGTGCGGAGGCGGCGACTCCGGGCCGCAGCGACGCTTCCTCAGCCTGGGGACCGCTCCTCCGGGCGGGGCCTTTTTCGTCGTGGGCGGGGCCCTTGCCGAGGTGCTGAACGAGCAGGGGGCTGCCAACGCCTGGGACGTCACCGCCGAAGCCACCAAGGGCACCCGCGAGAACATTCGCCGGCTGGCAACCGGGGAGATGGACCTGGCCCTGGCCAACTCCGCCATCACCTACTTCGCGGTCCGGGGCGAGCCGGCGGAGGATTGGGAGCAGGCGTTCCCGATGCGCTCGATCATGACGCTGGCCCCCAACGTGGCCATGTTCGTGACTCCTCGGGCCACGGGGATCGAGGCCCTGACCGACCTCAAGGGCCGGCGGGTCGTGGTGGGGGTCGCCGGGGCGGGCTTCGAGTTCTTCGTGCGGCCGCTGCTCGCGGCACACGGGGTGAGCTATGACGACTTCACCCCCCTCTACAACACCCAGGCGGGGGCGGTGGACCTGCTCTCGGACGGGGCGGCCGCCGCGGCGTTTCTGGGAGGTGCGGTGCCCACGGCCTCGATCACCCAGGTGGCCAGCGGGCGCGACGTGCTCCTGATCCCCTTCGACCCCGAGGTTCGGCAGCGGCTCGTCGACGAGTACCCCTTCTTCCGCGCGGCCACGATACCCGCCGGCACGTACCGCGGCCAGGACGAGCCCTACGAAGGCCTCGACGTGGGCTCGATGCATCTGATCGTCGTCGCCGACAAGGACGAGGACCTGGTGTACCGCCTCACCCGGACCCTCTACGAAAACCGCGAACGCCTCGCCCAGAAGCACCCGGCGGGCCGCGCCGTCAACCCTTCGAACGCCGTGCGAGACACGGGGATCGAGTTCCACCCCGGCGCCATCCGCTACTTCCGCGAGATCGGCATCTGGCCCGAGGCGTCCTCCGAGGACGGGTCCCGCTGACACCCGCCACTCCGGATCCTCCGGTGAGCGCCCGGCGGCCCCCCTGGTTCGAGGCCCTTGCGACGGCGCTGGCGCTGTTCGTCATCGCCGAGGTCAACTACCCCCACCTCCAGCCCCAGTCGCAGCTTGCGATCTTCGCTGCCCTGGGCCTCGTCCTGTGCTTCGGGGCCTTCCCGGCCCATCCCTCTCTCGCCGGTCGCCGCTGGGCGCGGGGCACAGACCTGCTCCTCGCCCTTGTCTCCGCCGTCTGTTGCCTCTACGTGGTCCTGCAGACCGAGCCATTTTTCCGGGAGCTCTGGCTCGGGGGGCGCCCCCTCGGGGAGCGGGCCGGGGGCGAGACGACCCTGGACCTGCTGGTCGGCGGGGTCGGCCTCCTCCTGGTCGTCGAGGGCGCCCGTCGGTCCCTGGGACCGGCGCTGCCAATCCTGGCCCTCACCTTCGTCGCGTACGCGTACGCCGGACCCCACCTGCCCGGCTGGCTCTTTCCGCACCGCGGGTACGACACGTCCCGGATCATCTCCCAGACTTTCCTCCAGGGGCAGGGGGTCTTCGGCATCGCGCTGCGGGTGATGTTCTCTTACGTCTACCTCTTCGTGGTCTTCGGCGCCTTCCTGGAGATGACGGGGGCCACCCAGTTCCTGGTTGCCTCCACCAGGCGGCTCTTCTCCGGCTCCAGCGGGGGACCGGCCAAGGTGGCCGTGGTGAGCAGCGGCCTCCTCGGGTCGCTCTCGGGAAGTGCCGTCGCCAACGCCGCCGCCACCGGCACCTTCACGATCCCTCTCATGCGCAGCGCTGGCTTCTCCCGCCGGGCAGCGGCCGGGGTCACCGCCGCCGCCAGCGCCGGGGGAGCTCTCGTCCCGCCGGTCATGGGTGCGGGGGCCTACATGATGCTGGAGATCATCGACCCCCCGGTCACCTACCTGCAGATCGTGCGTGCGGCACTTCTCCCGGCGCTCCTCTACTACGTGTCGCTCCTGCTTCTCGTCCACTTCGACGCCCGTCGTCTCGCGGCTCCGGACAGCACGGAGGAGCCCGTGGCCGAGCCCCCGACCCAGGAGGGGGCTGCGAGCCCCTGGCCCGGCGTCATCTTCGTCGCCGCCCTCGGCACGCTCATCGCGCTGCTGTTACAGGGCTACACGGTCTTCCGCGCGGTGAGCCTCGCCCTCGTGGCCCTGCTCCTGGTCGCCGCCGTCCGCCGCGAGACCCGTGTCACGTTGGCGCACGCGCGCAGTGCCTTCACCCGCGCCGCCGCCGGGGGCGTCCCGCTCGTGACGGCCGCCGCCTGTATCGGGATCATCATCGGCATCGTGGTGCTCACGGGGATTGGCACGAAGCTCCCGGGACTGATCGTCCCCCTGGCCGAGCAGAACCTCCTGCTGGCCCTGTTCGTGATCATGGTGTCCTCGATCGTGCTGGGGATGGGGCTGCCGTCGGCGGTCTGCTACCTCCTCCTGGCGACGCTGATCGGACCCGTGCTCGGCAACCTGGGTGTGGTGCCGCTGGCCGCACACTTCTTCATCTTCTACTTCGGGATGATGTCGATGGTGACGCCGCCGGTGGCCCTGGCGGCCTACACCGCCGCCTCGATCGCCGGGGTCGGGGCTCTCGGGGCGTCCTGGTCTGCCTTCCGGTACGCGCTCGTCGGCTTCACGCTGCCCTACATGTTCGTCTTCCGCCCGGAGCTCCTCCTGGTCTCTTCCGGGGACGAGCCCCTCGCCGTGGGGCGCGTCGTCTCCGCGCTGGTGGCGGCGCTTCTCGGCATCACGGCCCTGGCCGGGGCCCTGGCCGGCCAGCTCCGCCACCGCCTCGGCCCGGCGGCCCGCGGTGCCGCCGGGCTCTCCGCGGCGCTCCTCCTCTACCCGGGCCTCCTCCCCTGGAGGCCGCTGCCCGGGGTGTCTCTCCTCGACGTGGCCGGAGCGTTGCTCCTCGTAGCGGTCGTGTTCGTCGGGAGGCCTCGTCGAACCACCAGCGACGGAAAAGCCAGCGGCGCACCCTCGAGCTGATCCCCGGCTACCGAGTGCCCAGGTTGGCGCGGACGATCTCGCGATCGTTTCGCACGACGATGTGGCGGTTTGCGTATGCCGGGTGCGACCAGTGGACCGCCCCGAGCTCCCGGCGTGAGGCGGGTGAGGTGGGCTCTATGAGGGGCGTGCGGTCGATCTCGCCATAGCCCTCGCGGGTGAGCCGAGCGAAGATCAGCTCCCCCCGGTCGTTGTTGATGACGTAGCGGTCGCCGTGACGCACGATGAAGGCCGCCGCCCACCGGGCCCTCTCGCCGACGACCTCCATCGACTCCCAAAGCCGCGCGCCCGTCTTCAGGTCGAGGCCGCGAAGCTGGCCGTAGCTCCCCACGCCGTAGATCGCGTCGCCGTCGATGACCGGCGTCGTGATCAAGGCGTGGAGGCCGTCGCTGTCGATCTCCGACTGACCGGCGACCTGCCAGAGCGCCCGCGCCTCGGGCGCGTCCGAGCCGAGCTCGAGAAGCAGCGACCCGTTGAAGAAGCACGACACGAGGAGCCTTTGGTCGGCCAGCACAGGCGTCGCCACGGTCATCCCCATGGCGACGTCGAAGGGCACTTCCCAGTGGACCGTCCCGGTCCGTGGGTCGAGCGAGGCGACGCCGCGAGGGTGCCACAGGATGAGCTGCCGGGTGCCGCCGACGTCGAAGATCACGGGCTGTGAGTAGCCCGGCTCCTTGTCGGTGGGGAGCGCTCGCCAGACTTCGCGCCCGGTCATCTTGTCGAACGCCACCACGAGCGCCTCACCGCGTCCGCCCACCAGCGCGATCAGGAGGTCACCTTCGACGATCGGGGCTCCGGTCACTCCCCACGCCGGGACCCGGGTGCCGTATTCGCCCTCGAAGTCCCTCGCCCACTTCACGTCGCCCGTCTCGACGTCGAGGCAGAGGAGCGCGCCCTTGGCGCCGAGCACGTAGACCCGGTCGCCGTCCACCGTCGGGGTCGCCCGCGGTCCGATCGCGTAGCTCGGCTGCAGGCCTGCGTAGTCCACAGGCCACTCGTGAGCCCAGAGGATCTCGCCGGTCTGCTCGTCGAGCGCGAGCGCCCGCTCGGTGCCCTTCATCCCTTCGATGGGCTGGTAGTCCGTGACGAAGACACGTCCGTCGGCCACGGACGGCCCGGCATAGCCGCCGCGAATGGGCGTGCGCCACGTGTAGTCGAGGCCTCCCTCGGGGAAGGACTGGACGATGCCGGTCTCGGTCCAGACGCCGAGACGTCCACGCCCCCGCCACTCGGGCCAGTCCTCGCCCTCGGCCGGCGGCACGAGAACGGCGAGGAGGAGAGCCAGCGCTGCGAGACGGGGCATGGCTAGAGTGTAATGCCGCCAGCACGCACCCACCGAGCCGTGCTATGAAAGAAGAAGAGTGGAGCGCAGAAATTTCCTGAAAGACGCGACCGTGGCGGCGGCGGCCCTGGCCTGGGGCGGCGCGGGCCGTGACGCGGCAGCCACCCCGGCCACCGGGTGGCCCCAGTTCCGCCGGGACGCCCACCTGACGGGCACGAGTCCCGCGCCGGCGCCGGGGCTCGACGTCCTCTGGACCCACGAGGCAGGGGAGGAGGGGATCGAGTCCTCTGCGGCCATCGTCGGCGGGACGGTCTACGTCGGCACCGTGTCCGGCCGTCTTCTGGCCCTCGATCTGCAGACCGGCGCGCTCCTGTGGTCCCGCGACCTCGACACGGAGATCGGGGAGTCCTCGCCCTGTGTCTCGGATGGCATCGTCTATGTCGGGGACCTCGACGGCATCGTTCACGCCGTCTCGAGCGCCGATGGCCAGCCCGCGTGGACCTTCGAGACCGACTCGGAGATCCGCGCGTCCCCGGTCGTCACCGGTGGTCGGGTCCTGATCGGTTCATACGACCAGCGGCTCTACGCACTCGAAGCGAAGACCGGGGCCCGCCTCTGGAGCTTCGAGACCGAAGGCCCGGTCCACTCCACGAGCGCCGTGGCGGAAGGACTCACGTACGTGGCCGGTTGCGACGGAGAGCTGCGGGCCCTCCGGGTCGAAGACGGCAACCAGGTCTTCACCATCTCGTCGGGGGGCTACACGGGGGCTTCACCCGCCATCGTGGGCACCCGGGCGTACTACGGCACCTTCGAGAACGATGTCCTGGGCGTCGACCTGGAGGCGAAGCAGATCGTCTGGCGCTACCAGCACGAGCATCGCCAGTTTCCGTTCTACTCCTCGGCCGCCGTTGCAGCGGGAAAGGTCGTACTCGGCGGGCGCGACCGCATGGTTCACGCCCTCGACGCCGCGAGCGGGAAGGAAGCCTGGACGTTTGCCACCCGCGCTCGCGTCGACTCGTCGCCCGCGATCGTCGGCGACCGGGTGTACGTGGGCTCGGGAGACGGCCGGCTCTACGTCCTGGATCTTGGATCTGGGGAAGTGGTTGCCGACTTCGACTCCGGGTCGGCGTTCAGCGCCTCCCCGGCCATTGCGGACGGACGCCTCGTGATCGGAACGCTGGACGGGCAGATCTATTGCTTCGGCCGGCGAAGCTGAGTCGGCCCGCAGTATCGTTTGTCGACGCGTGCTGTCAAAAGATGTCTTTCGCCGCCGAACAGCCCTCGACGACCTCCACCGACCCGGCCTCTTGTCGCACAATACCGACTGCCCAACTCAAGACAAGGAGATCGTCCATGGCTGCCCTGCGCCCCGTCGCCCCGATCCTTTTTGCGATCCCGCTCCTGGCCGCTCCTGCCCTCGCCGACGACTGGCCCGGTTGGCGCGGAGCCAACCGCGACGCCGTCTCGACCGAGAGCGGGCTGTTGCAGCAGTGGGCCCCCGGAGGACCGCCCCTGGCCTGGAAGGCTTCCGGAATCGGCATCGGGTACTCGAGCGTGGCCGTGGCGGGTGACCGCATCTACACGATGGGCGACCAGGACGGGTCCCAGTACGTCCTGGCGCTGGGTCGGGAGGGTGGCCGGATTCTCTGGAAGGAGAAGCTGGGCCCGACGTTCGCCGCAAGGAGAGGTGGAGGACCGCGGGGCACGCCTGTCGTCGACGGCGATCGCGTCTACGCCCTCGGCGCCGAGGGGAACCTCGTGTGTCTCGACGCCGCCACCGGAAAGAAGATCTGGAGCAAGAGCCTTCCCGGCGACTTCGGCGGTCAGATGATGTCTCGCTGGGGATGGAGCGAATCGCCTCTCGTCGACGGCGATCGGCTCGTTTTCACCCCCGGGGCACCGGACGCAGGCCTCGTGGCCGTCGACAAGGCGACCGGACGAGAGATCTGGCGCGCCGCCGTCCCCGACATCGGTCCCGAGGGCAAGGACGGAGCCGGCTACTCGAGCGTCGTCGTCTCCAACGGCGCGGGAGTCAAGCAGTACGTCCAGCTGATGGGTCGCGGGGTCGTGGGTATCCGTGCCTCCGACGGCCAGTTCCTCTGGGGCTACAACCGGGTGGCCAACGGCACGGCGAACGTCTCCACCCCCATCGTCCGGGGCAACCTGGTGTTCGCCTCGACGGGATATCGGACCGGCTCCGCTCTCCTCGAGCTCGAGCGGTCGGGCGACGGAGTGAAGGCCCGGGAGCGCTACTTCCTCGACGCAAAGATTCTCCAGAGCCATCACGGCGGCCTCGTCCTCGTAGGGGACTACCTCTACGCCGGCCACGGCCACAACAAGGGCTTCCCCATCTGCGTGGAGCTCGAGTCGGGGAAGGTGGCCTGGGGCGGCGACATCCGCAACGCCGGCACCGACTCGGCCACGGTCGTGTACGCGGACGGGCGTGTGTACTTCCGTTACCAGAACGGCATCATCCTCCTCGTCGAGGCGAGCCCCAGCGGCTACGTGGAGAAGGGCACGCTGGAGATTCCCGATCTGACTTCCCCGAGCTGGCCCCACCTCGCGATCTCCGACGGCCGCCTCTACGTCCGCGAGCAGGACCTCCTCTACTGCTACGACCTGCGCGACTCATCGCAGAAGGCCGCCAGGGTCCACTGACAGGGCGTCCCTGACTCCCACGGCTCCGAAAGACTCGACCCCACGAGAGGCCGGGCGGTAGAATCCTCCCGTCGACCCGTCATCCGAAGGAGGGCGTCATGGCTACCCGGCGTACATTCCTCGGCCTCGCCAGCGGGGCCTCGCTCCTGGCGGCCTTCCGCGACGACGGCCTCGACCGGGTGCTCGCCGCGGGCACCAGCGACGGTCGAGCCCCCGATCGGGTGGCCACCGACGAGGACTTCTGGTACGAGGTCCAGCAGGCCTTCACCGTCAACCGCAGCTACATCAACTTCAACAACGGCGGTGTGTCCCCCTCGCCCCGCATGGTGCAGGAGGCCATGAAGCGCTACCTGGACCTCTCCAACGAGGCACCCTCCTACACCATGTGGAAGCTCCTCGAGCCCCAGATCGAGTCGGTGCGGGGAGGGCTGGCGCGCGCCTTCGGGTGCGACCTCGAGGAGATGGCCATCACCCGAAACGCCAGCGAGGGGCTGGAGATCGTCCAGCTGGGCCTCGACCTGAAGCCCGGCGACGAGGTCCTCACCACGACCCACGACTACGGCCGGATGCTCACGACCTGGCGACAGCGGGAGCGTCGGGACGGAATCGTCCTGAAGACATTCCCGGTGCCGGTGCCCCCCTCCAGCCTGGACGAGCTGGCAGACCGGTTCGAGGAGGAGATCACCCCTCGCACCAGGGTGATCCTCCTCTGTCACATCACGAACCTCACCGGCCAGATCTATCCCGTGAAGAGGATCTGCCAGATGGGCCGGGAGCGGGGCATCGAGGTGATCGTGGACGGGGCCCACGCCTTTGCCCACTTCCCGTTCACCCACGCCGACCTGGACTGCGACTACTACGCCACCAGCCTCCACAAGTGGCTGCTGGCCCCTCACGGCACCGGCTTCCTCTACGTGAGGCGTTCGAAGATCCCGAAGGTCTGGCCCCTCATGGCGGCGCCGGAGAAGCTAGACGGCGACATCCGGAAGTTCGAGGAGATCGGCACCCACCCGGCGGCCAACCACAACGCCATCGCCGAGGCCCTGGCCTTCCACAACGGGATCGGCGTCGAGCGGCGGGCGGCCCGCCTGCGGCTGCTCCGGGAACGCTGGATGGAGCGGCTTGCGGACGAGTCCCGTGTGGTCATCCACACGAGCCGCGATCCGGAGCAGTCCTGTGGCATCGGCACGGTTCAGATCGAGGGCGTGGACACGAGCAAGCTGGCGGCCCACCTCTTCGATCGGCACCGCATCATCGTGGTTCCCATCGTCCACGAGGACTTCGAAGGCCTGCGCGTCACGCCGAACGTCTACAGCACCCTCGACGAGGTGGACCGCTTCTCCGAAGCGATGGAGGCCGTGATCACGAAGGGCCTGCCGGCCTGACGGCCGGAACCGTCATTCTGGAGGACCGCGTTGCAGGCAGACACAACCGTCATCTACAGGGGCCGGGTCTACCATTGGGCGATGGCGGGTCTTCCCGCCGTCCGCGTGTACCCCGATAGAGGCCGGAAAACGCGGAGGAACAGAGAAATGACCGCAACGCCCGACATGGCCGCCGTCAAGACACGCATGAAGAAGGCCTGGGAGGCCGGCGACTACGGCACATTCGCCACGTACATGGAGCCGGGCGCCGTCGACCTGCTGAAGGCCTGGGGGCTCGAGCCGGGACAGCGGCTCCTGGACGTCGCGTGCGGCTCCGGACAGCTCGCCATCCCCGCCGCCCGCATGGGCCTGGAGGCCACCGGCGTCGACATCGCCACGAACCTCGTGGCCCGTGCCCGCGAGCGGGCCGCGGCGGAGGGGCTGAAGGCCCGCTTCGACGAGGGCGATGCCGAGGCGCTTCCCTACGAGGACGACTCCTTCGACATCGTGGCCAGCATCTTCGGGGCCATGTTCGCGCCCCGCCCGGAGCGGGTGGCGGCGGAGCTGCAGCGCGTCTGCCGCCCCGGGGGCCGCATCCTCATGGGCAACTGGACGCCGACGAGCTTCTCGGCGGACCTGTTCCGAACCGTCTCCCGCTACGTCCCGGCCCCCGACGTCCCGCCGCCGACCCTCTGGGGCGACGAGGCTGTGGTCCGCGAGCGGCTTGCCGACGCCAGCGAGGTCCAGGTGGAAAAGCGTCTCTACTCGAAGTGGGCCTACCCGTTCCCCCCGACCGACGTGGTGGACTTCTTCGCCCGCCACTTCGGACCCATCGTGCGGGCCAACGCCGCCCTCGGCGAGGAGGACCGGGACGCCCTGCGCCGCGACCTGGTGGACGTCTTCGAGCGTTTCAATCGCGGCACGAACGGGACCACCCTCCTGGAAGGCGAGTTCCTGAGCGTCCAGGCCGTCTGCTGAATCGTCGAGACACCTCGCGAGCTGGTGGAGCGGCTGAGGCTGCCGCCACAGCGTTCATGACGTAGGACGACAGCTCGGCGGCCGAAAACGACAGCTCATTGGCCTTCGGCAACAGCTCGTGGGCGCTCAACTGACTCCGGAGTCAGTTGGCTCCCGACGGCTCAGCTCCCGCTCTTGCCGATGCAGTAGAGGGTCTCGCCGGCTCGAAGGAAGAGCTGGCCCTGTACCGCGGCGAACGAGCTGAGGGTGAAGCCCTCGAGGGCATTTTCGGCGACGAGCTCGAAGGTCGAACCGGCCCGAATGACGCTGGTGACCGCGTCCTCGTTGGCGATGTAGAGCTTGCCGTCGGCCAGGAGCGGCGATGCGCTGTAGGTCCCCACCGCCAGACGCTGCGGTCCGTAGATGGTCTTGCCGGACTCGAGGTCGAGACACCAGAGGATGCCCTTGTCGGTCACCACGTAGAGGCGCGTGCCGTCGGTGGTGGGCGTGGGCACGTCGGGACCCCGGTCGAAGGACCAGAGGCGCCGTTTGCCGGTCACGTCGCCCTTTCCGAAGGCCCGGAGCGCCAGCATGGGTTTCACCCGGGTCGACGCCACGACGATGTCGTCGTGGACGAGCGCCGAGGCGATGATGCGGTAGTTCCCCTCCCGGTTGGGGTTGAGGCCGTCGTCGCGCCACAGCTCCTTTCCCGTGGCCGGATCGTGTCCCGTGACCAGGTCTCCTCCGGTGAGGATGATCTCGGTCTTGCCGTCCCGCCGGGCCACCGCCGGGGTCGTGTAAGAATCGGGCGACTCTCGCCGAGCCGGCGTCGGCCTCTCGACGTGGAACCTGGTCTTGCCCGAGGCCGGGTCGAGACCCAGCAGGTACGAGGGATCGTCGGTCTTCATGCCGTGGAGCACCTGGACGTATAGCGTGCCGTCGAACAGCAGCGGCGAGCTGCCGTAGCCCCACTGGGTTCCAAAGGGCCCATAGTCGGCCTGCAGGTCCCGGGCCCAGAGCTCCTTGCCCTCGAACGAGAAGGCCTTGAGTGCGCCGTTGCCGGTCATGGTGAAGACGCGGTCATCTCCCGCCACTGGGGACGGGGAGGACATGTTGTGCTTGCGGTGGGCGTGGCCCTCCGCCGGCCCCACCGGCCGCTTCCAGGACACGGTCCCGGTGCGGCGATCGGCGCACCAGAGCTCGACTTTGTCCCCGTCGATGACGCTCAAGAAGATCCGGTCGCCCGCGACGATGCTGGTGGAGCCGCTGGCGCTCGGCAGCGGGAGCGTCCAGGCCAGGTTCTCCGTCAGGCTCCAGCGCTCGGGAAGGTTCCGCTCCGGGCTGGTGCCGTTCTCGTCGGGTCCCCGCCAGTTGGGCCAGTCGGCCCCCGAGGCCGACCCCGGTCCCATCCCCACCGCGAGCGCCGCGACGACCAGAGCCCGGCTCACCGTCTTCACCATGACCACCCCCCGGGAGCGCAGCTTACATGGCAGGGCCACGCTGGGGCCAGCATAACCCGGAGGGTTTGCGTTTCTTGACAACCACCCCGCGGAGACGTCGTTCCGAGCCGTCCGGGTGGTTTGAGCACTTGCTATAGTGGGGGGATGGACGACGGCGTGAGCACGGTCGCCGATCAAACCGAGGTCGGCAGCTACTTCGTAGCCAACTACCCGCCGTTCTCGGTCTGGAGCCGGGAGGCCGTCGGTCGCGACGCGCAGCCCGCCCTCGCGAAGCCGCCGCAGCCCGAAGTGCCTCTGGGTCTCTACCTGCACATCCCCTTCTGCCGCAAGCGCTGCCACTTCTGCTATTTCCGTGT
>CAXMOH010000429.1:0-3327 GCA_964194855.1 uncultured Hyphomicrobium sp. | reverse complement strand
GGACGCGGGTACAGGAGATAGGCGGCCTCGCCCTCGCCGTCGCCTTCGGGCCCGTGGCAGGCCTGGCACTGCTTGTCGTAGGTCGTGCGGCCGAGAGCGACCAGGTCGGGGGAGCTGGGGAGGATCTCGGAGGGGGAGAGGGCGCCTCCGATGGGCCCGGGTTCGTCGCGGGCGGCAAGCTCGGCCCCGGGCCCGGCAAAAACCAGGCTGCAGACCGCGGCGACGGCTGTGAGCACCGGGATAGCCTTCGTGAGCCTCATGGCGCCTCCTGACCTTGGGGCTTGAGCCCAGGCTGCAAGCTCTTATGGCATCGCGCGCGCGGGCCGAACATGACAACCATCATGAGGAGCCGAAAAGTCACGGACGGCCCCAAGCGGTCAAACCAGCCAAGCCCGTGGGATTGCTCGATTCCACTATCTCGCCCTGGCCTATTTCGTCCTCCAGTCCGCCCGAGCGCAATGGATCAGATGCACTAGGAGACCGTGGTGGAGGTGCTCCGCGCGCGGGGGAGAGATCCTTCGTCAGATCTTCATCAAGGCGCCGAACCGCAGGAATACCGGGAGTATTCCGAGGTTCGGCAACGCAGAGCTGGCGGAAAAGATCCGGCCTCGACGCAGTCTGACTTTCGCCACGGGCTCCCAGGCGGGGCGGAGCTCCGCGGGGCGCTCGCGCGAGAAAGCTATGTTAGATTAGGCTCCCAGCACACAGAGTTTCTGGATTCATTTTCGAGAGGCAGCCGAGGCGGTCCCGCGCACACCTGGGATCGATTCTCCTTCGTGGCCCGGCCGGCTCGCCCCGAATACCGGTAGGAGAAATCATGCATCGCGCCAGGATCACGTCGGCCCTCTTCGTCGCCGCCCTCGTCGTGACCGTGGGCACCGCCTCGGCGGCCACGATCACGGGAACCGTCAAGTACGACGGCAAAGTCCCCAAGCTCAAGCCCATCAACATGAACGCGGACCCCGTGTGCGCCAAGAAGCACACGTCACCGGTCACCTCGGAGATCCTGGTGCTGGGCCCGGGCAACACCATGGCCAACATCTTCGTCCACGTGAAGAGCGGCCTGCCCGCCAAGACCTACCCGACCCCCAAGGAGCCGGTGGTCATGGACCAGAGGGGGTGCCGCTACATCCCTCACGTGATGGGCATCATGAAGGATCAGCCGTTCAAGGTTCTCAACTCCGACGGCGTCCTCCACAACGTCCACGCCCTGCCCAAGGTCAACAAGCCCTTCAACATGGCGATGCCGTCCGCGCGCAAGGAGGCCGTCCAGAAGTTCGGCAAGGAAGAGGCCGTCTTCAAGATCAAATGCGACGTCCACCCGTGGATGTCGGCCTATGTGGCCGTGATGACCCACCCCTTCTTCGACGTCACCGCCAAGGACGGCAAGTTCACGATCTCCGATCTCCCGGCCGGCAGCTACGAAATCGAGGTGTGGCAGGAGAGATTGAAGACCCAGACGACGAAGGTCACCGTCGCGGACGGAGAGACGAAGACGGTCGACTTCACCTACAGCCGGCCGTCCAAGTAGGAAGGCCTCCCTCAAAGGTGACCCATGGCTAAGCCCGAACCCGAATCCGATGCCGGGCTGGCCGCCCGAAATCAGAAGCTCCATGTCCTGTTTGCCCTCTCCTCCGTAGGGCTGCTCGTGACCATCGGCCTCATGGTGTGGGCCGACTACAACAGGGAATGGCGCCAGTATCAGATCGAGTTCAACCGGATGCGCGTCGCGCAGACGGAGACCCAGATCGAAGAGGCGCTCAGCCCCGAAGACGCGGAGGAGCTGAGCGACGTCGAGGCGCGCCTGGCGCGAGGGCGCGAGGAGGCGGAGGCGAACCGAGACGAGATCCGGGAGCTCGAGGGCGAGCTCAACGGCCTCCAGGCGGAGTTGTACGCGGCCGACCAGAACTACCGCTTCACCAAGGCCAGGCTGGACGTGGTCCGCTACGAGCTGGATGAAGCCGTTCACCGGGGACGCTCCTCGGCCGAGAGCCACAGGGAGGAGCTCCGGGAGCTGGAAGAGCAGTGGGAAGAGCTCCGCCTCGAGGTCGAGGACATCTCGGAACGGCAGCACGACAAGGAGGCTCGGGTCGACGAGCTGCGGCAAACGGAGCTGGAGGCGGAGAAGGCCCGAACCGAGCTCCTGGCCGAGAAGACCCGGCTCGAGGAGATCCTCCAGGGCATCCAGCCCGGGTTCACGAACGTCGTGAGGAACCTTCCGCTCCTCGACATGGCCAACCCGTCCCTGAAGGTCAACCAGATCATGCCGGCGGGCCTCTACGACGACGTGATCTTCACGCCGACCCCGAAGGTGGACCGCTGCACGACGTGCCACCTGGGGATCGACCTGGAGGGTTTCGAGGACGCACCCCAGCCCTACACCACCCACCCGGAGCTGGACCTGTACGTCAAGGGACCCCACGCCATCGACCAGGTCGGGTGCACGGTGTGCCATCAGGGGCGGGGACGGGGCACGACCTTCGTCACCGCCGCCCACACGCCGTCGACCAAGGAGCAGGAGAAGGCGTGGGGCAAGTACTCCGACACCGAGTACTACGAGCCCATGCACCACTGGGACCTGCCCATGCTCACCAGCGGCGCCACCCAGTCCCAGTGCGTCAAGTGCCACCGTGGCGTGGTGGACGTGCCGAAGGCCCACCGGCTGAACACGGGCATCGAGCTGGTCGAGCGCCACGGCTGCCACGGCTGCCACAAGATCAAGGGATGGGAAGACCGACGGAAGGTGGGACCGGACCTGACCAAGGTCGCCTCGAAGACCAACGAGGAGTTCATCTTCCGCTGGATCAAGGAGCCCCGGAGCCTGCGGCCGACGCGCATGCCCCAGTTCTGGGACGTCCGGATCGACGAGACACCGGAGCTTCTTGCCCGGAACAACGTCGAGGCCAACGCCGTGGTCGCGTACCTGATGGAGAACTCGGCCGAGGAGACCTATCCGGCGCCGCCGCCGGGCGACATGGAGACGGGCCGCGAGCTCTTCGAGACCGTGGGCTGCATGGGGTGCCATCGGGTCGGTGAAGACGAGCGTGGCGTCGTGGGCCTGGCCAACGCGGCCCACCGCACCTACGGACCCAACCTCGACGGCACCGGCAGCAAGGTGAACGCGGGCTGGCTGTACGCCTGGGTGCGCGACCCCAAGGCCTACTGGCCCGAGACGAACATGCCCAGCCTGCGCCTCACGAAGCAGGAGGCCGCGGACATCACCGCCTATCTGATGGCGCTCGAGAACGAGACCTTCATGGATCGGCCTCGGCCCGAGCAGGACTCGGATCTGCGCGACCAGATCGCCATGGACTACCTCCGCGAGCG
>CAXMOH010000428.1:0-2690 GCA_964194855.1 uncultured Hyphomicrobium sp. | reverse complement strand
CTTCCGGCGTCATGGCTCCGCCACCGGGCGGACCCGGCACGGCCGTCCCGCCACCGGCTTCAGCGGTCTGTCTGCCGCCGGGCGGGGTTCCACCCGAGCCAGAAGAGCCGCCAGCCGTCTGAGCGCCCGGGCTCGCGCCGGCAGGTGCGGCCTGGCCATCGCTTGTCTTCGATCCAGCGGTCCCACTCGTCGAGGACCCAGCGGCCCCGCTCGTCGAAGCGGTCTGACCCGACGGTACTTCAGCGCCACTCGAGGTCTGGGATCCCTGGCTCTCACCGGAGGGGCTGGGCTCGCCCGCGCTCGTCTCGGATCCGGCTGCACCGCCCGCCGAAGCGGTCTGACCCGAGGGCGCCTCCGAACCAGGCGACCCTTCCGCGGATTGAGTCTCGCCCGCGCCCTCGGCGCCGGCTTCGCCTCCTTCGGATCCGGCCTCGCCGCCCTCCGAAGCGGCCTCCTCGGACGGTGACTCGGAGCCTTGCCCTTCGCCCGCGCTCTCCGCGGTCTGCGTCTCCGACGGTGCCTCGCTCTCGGGCTGCGACTCAGACGATTGGGGCGACGGCGGTGTCGGTGTCTGCGGTGTCGGCGGCTGGGTCGTTGGCGGTGTCGGCGGCTGGGGTGGAGACTGCTGGGACGACTGCTGCTGGGTCGCGCAGGCCGACGCAAGCAAGCCGAGGCTCGCCAATGCCACCATCGCCATCCAACGTCCTCGCATGGCCCTCTTCAGCACAGCTCCACTCCTCCCCGACGCTAGCACCTAAGCAACGCCCGTGCCACCGTCGTTCGTCAGAGAGATGTAAGGCGGCTTTCAAGGCCTTCATCAATAAAGGCTTATCAGAGGCATCCTGAGCCCCGTGTCGGGTTGGAGGCCGACCTCGTCCACTACGGGTGACGCTGGCGTCCGCCACATGCCACAACACGTGCCTCTCGGGGCTGTTCTTGCGCTGGGGACACCGAAGAACTAGCCTCCCCCGACGTGCCGAAGCGTCCGCCCAACACGCGCCTCGTGTACTCGACCGGCGGCGAGCAGCCCCAGCCGCGCCACCCCGACGAGGCACCCGGCGGCCCGAAGAAGCCGTCGCCCGGCATCCGCCTCCGCATCGACCGGCGCGCCTCGGGACGGGTCGTCACCGTCGTGTCGGGCCTCCCGGGAACCAGGGCCGAAGTCACCGAGCTCGCGCGCCGGCTGAAGTCCGCGTGCGGCACCGGCGGGACGGTCAAGGACGGCATCCTCGAGCTGCAGGGAGACCAGCGGGAGCCAGTGGAGGCGGCCCTCGCCGGGCGCGGGCTGCGTTCGAAGCGGTCGGGTGGCTGAAACTTTCTAGAGGCGGATCCCGTTCACGGCGTCGGTGATCCGACCGTTGACTTTGAAAAGGATGTAGATCTCGCTGTTCGAGACGTCCTTGCGCAGCTTCGTGACGTAGCGGGCCGCGCGAGGTGCGTCTTCGAAGAGCGCCTTCTCCATCTCCCCCAGCAGCGCGTCGGCCTCCACCAGTCGGTGCTTCAGCTCCCGGAAGCGGCGGTTCAGCTCGAGGAGCGTCTGCCCGTCCCACTCGTCGCCCGGGAAGGCCGGCGGGAAGTCCTTCATGACTTGATTTGCATCCTTCGAAAAGTCCTCCACCAGCTCCCGAAGGTCGCCGAGGTAGTCTCGCTCCAGCTGCGCGCGCAGGCCGTCGGGAGCGTGCTCCTCGAGACGGCGGCGCAGTTTCTCCGTCTGCTCACGCAGTACCCGGCGAATGTCTCCCAGGCCAAAGTGATCGCGGTCCAGGCGGTCCAGGCGCAGGACGTCGCGCCCCAGGTAGATCTTGTCCGTGTAGCGCGTCGGCAGGTCGTCCGGCCGCAGGGTGTAGAGCTTCACCTCGAAGGCGTCCCGCAGCCCGACGAACCGCGCGATCAGCAAGTGATCGTTCACAGCAATGTGGTACGAGTTGGCCTCCAGCAGTGCCGAGTAGAGGGTGAGGCCGTACATGAGATACCGCTTGAGCTGTCCTATGAGCTCCTGCCGCTGGGCCAGGATGCTCTCGAGCTGGGCGATCTCCTCGGGCTCCGCAAAACCGGTGGTGACGTACCGACACGAAGGGGTGATGAGGACACGGCATTGAGCGAAGAAGAACTCGAGATGGAGCTCCTCCAGGATGTGACCCTGAAAGTGGTCGAGGTGGACCTCGGGGACGTCGAGCGAGGTCTCTCGCAGGATGTTGTTCAAAGATTGCATGACCCAGCCTCCCTGATGTCGTCCGCTCGTGTGGCGATTGGAGCCTACGCCCTCCGCGACCGCGGCGTAAAGACAAATCGGCCCTGCGGCTGGCGGATATAATGCGCGGGCCGTCGGCTCATTCCTGAGGAGCCTGCCCAGCGTCCCTTTTCTCGGAGGACTCGATGTCCAAGACCGCCCCGGCCCTCGACCAGCTGTGCGTCAACACGATCCGCGCCCTCTCGATCGATGCCGTCCTCAAGGCCAACTCCGGCCATCCGGGGCTTCCCCTGGGTGCCGCACCTGCGGCGTGGGCGCTGTGGTCCAGGCATCTCCGGCACAACCCGAAAAACCCCGGCTGGGTCGACCGCGACCGCTTCGTCCTCTCCGCGGGCCACGGCTCGATGCTCCTCTACAGCCTGCTCCATCTCACGGGGTACGACCTGCCCCTCGAAGAGATCAAGAGCTTCCGCCAGTGGGGCAGCCGGACGCCCGGCCA
>CAXMOH010000427.1:0-3068 GCA_964194855.1 uncultured Hyphomicrobium sp. | reverse complement strand
GAGATCCTGGAGCTCCCGAAGGGCACGAAGTTCC
This sequence comes from uncultured Hyphomicrobium sp., assembly GCA_964194855.1. Lineage (GTDB taxonomy): Bacteria > Acidobacteriota > Vicinamibacteria > Fen-336 > Fen-336 > JAJDNS01. Next base: position 3,034 of record CAXMOH010000427.1, on the reverse strand, counting down.
TCGTCCTCGCCCCGCTGGTGAAGGAACGCAAGGGTGAGCACCGGGAGGTGATCGAAGAGGTGCGCAAGTCCGGGTTCACCCGGGTGCGGGTGGACGGGACCGTTCTCTCCCTCGACGACCCGATCCGGCTCGACAAGAAGAAGAAGCACTCGATCGACGCCGTCGTCGACCGCCTTATCGCCAAGCCGGGCATCGACCGGCGGCTGACCGACTCGGTCGAGACGGCGCTGCGCCACGGCGAGGGGATCGTCGTCGTGGCCCCGGAAGGACAGCCGGAGATGGTTCTCTCCGAGCACCGCGCCTGCCATCACTGCGGCCTCTCCTTCCCCGAGCCCTCGCCGCAGCTCTTCTCCTTCAACTCTCCCCAGGGCATGTGCCCCGAGTGCTCCGGCCTGGGGATCCGGATGGAGATGGACCCCGCTCTCGTGGTGCCGCGGCCCGATCTCTCGGTCAACGAGGGGGCGGTGAAGCCCCTGGGCGCCGTCGGCGAAGCCAACACCTGGGGCAGCGACATCGTGCGCGCGGTGGCCCGGGAGCGCGGGATCGACCTGAACGCGCCCTGGAACTCGCTGCCCGAGCCTCACCGGAAGATCCTGCTCTACGGGACCGGCGGCGAGAGGATCCAGGTGAGCTATCGAGGGTCCATGGGCACGGGCTCGTTCCGCATGAAGTACGAGGGCGCCATCAACTCGATGATGCGGCGGATGCGCGAGACCAAGTCCGAGGACATGCGGCAGCACTACCAGAAGTTCCTCTCGTCACGGTCCTGCTCCGCGTGCGAAGGTCGACGCATCCGCCCCGAAGCCCTCGGGGTGAAGATCGCCGGCCGAACGATCACCGAAGTCGCGGCCAACTCGGTGAGCGAAGCCCACGAGTTCTTTGCCGGCCTTCGGCTGAAGGGCGTCGAGGGCAAGATCGCCTCCGAGCTCCTCAAGGAGATCCGCTCGCGCCTCAAGTTCCTCCTGGACGTAGGCCTGACGTACCTGACCCTCGACCGGGCGGCCCCCACCCTCTCCGGGGGCGAGAGCCAGAGGATCCGCCTGGCGAGCCAGATCGGCTCGGAGCTCACCGGGGTCATCTACGTTCTCGACGAGCCTTCGATCGGGCTTCACCAGCGGGACAACATGAAGCTCCTCACCGCCCTCCAGCATCTCCGCGACATCGGCAACACGGTGGTCGTGGTAGAGCACGATCGCGAGGCGATGGAAGAGGCGGACTGGGTCATCGACTTCGGACCCGGGGCCGGCCGGCACGGTGGGAAGGTCGTCGCCGCGGGCACCCCGTCCCAGGTCCGCCGTTCGAAGACCAGCCTGACCGGCCGCTATCTTCGCGGCGACCTGCAGATCGACCTCCCCGGCAAGAGGCGAGCGGGCAACGGACAGGCCGTCGTCGTCCGCGGCGCCTCGGAGAACAACCTGCAGGACCTCGACGTCCGTCTGCCCCTCGGGGTCTTCGTCTGCGTCACCGGCGTGTCCGGCGCCGGCAAGAGCACCCTCATCAACCACATCGTCTACCCCGCCGCGGCGCGCGCCCTCCATCGGAGCGACCGCAAGGTGGGCCAGCACCGGAAGATCGAAGGGCTCGGCGAGATCGACAAGGTGATCGACATCGACCAGAGCCCCATCGGGCGAACCCCACGATCCAATCCCGCGACATACACGAAGCTCTTCGACCTCATCCGCAACTTCTTCTCGGCGCTCCCCGACGCGCGGATGCACGGCTACTCCCCCGGCCGCTTCTCCTTCAACGTCAAGGGCGGCCGTTGCGAGGCCTGCCAGGGGGACGGGGTGAGACGAGTGGAGATGCACTTTCTCCCCGACGTCTACGTCCCGTGCGAGGTCTGCCACGGCCGGCGCTTCAACGACGCCACCCTGGCGGTGAAGTACAACGGCCTCTCGGTGGCGGACGTCCTGGACCTGACGGTCGACGAGGCGCTGCAGCTCTTCAAGAACCACCCCAACACCCGCCGGGCGCTCGAGACGCTGGCCGACGTGGGTCTCGGCTACATCGCTCTCGGCCAGTCGTCCCCCACCCTCTCGGGAGGCGAGGCCCAGCGGGTCAAGCTCTCCCGGGAGCTCTCGAAGCGCTCCACGGGACGGACCCTCTACATCCTCGACGAGCCCACCACCGGGCTCCACTTCGACGACATCAAGAAGCTCCTGCGCGTCCTCGATCGCCTCGTCGAGGCCGGCAACACCGTCGTCGTCATCGAGCACAACCTCGACGTCATCAAGACCGCCGACTGGGTGATCGACCTGGGCCCCGAGGGGGGTGACGGAGGGGGTCGGCTCGTGGCGGAGGGTACGCCCGAGCAGGTGGCCAGGGTGAAGGGATCCTACACAGGGCGCTTTCTCAAGCCGCTGCTCAAACCCGTGAAGCGCGCTGCAAGGACGCGAGCGGGATCGGCCAGACCGCGATGACCGGCGGCCCGGACCCCCGGGGACGGTTCACCGGTGCGGCACAGGGCTACGCCCGTCATCGACCCGGCTACCCCGACGTCCTCGTGGATCAGGTTCTCCTGGAGGCCGGGGCGAAAAGCGGCGACGCGGCTGCGGACCTCGGCTGCGGCACCGGAATCCTCACGCGCATGCTCGCCGCCCGAGGTCTTGCCGTGGTGGGCATCGATCCCAACGAAGACATGCTCGAGGAGGCCCGGGCGACCGGCGGCGGTGCCGAGTACCGCACTGGGGACGCGGAGCACACCGGGCTGACCGACCGAAGCCTCGCCGTGGTGACCGTGGCACAGGCCTTCCACTGGTTCGACATCGACGCCGCCCTCGCAGAGCTCCAAAGGATCCTGAAGCCTCAGGGTCACGTCGCCGCGATCTGGAACATCCGCCGAGAGAACGCCTTCATGGACGCGTACGACGCGCTTCTCCGACGTTTCTCCTCGGAGTACACGGTCCTCGAGAGCTGGGAGACAACGCTTGCGGAGCTGAAGCGTCACCCCCGGGTCATCGGCGCCCGGGAGCTTCGGGGCGAGCACGCCCAGCGCTTCGACCTGGAGGGCCTGCGGGGACGGGCATGGTCGAGC
>CAXMOH010000426.1:0-3108 GCA_964194855.1 uncultured Hyphomicrobium sp. | reverse complement strand
GCTCGGGGTCCCGCGCCACCTCGGCCGCCAACACCTTGATCGCCACGTCTCGGCTGAGCTTCGGGTCCCGGGCTCGGTAGACCTCACCCATACCCCCGGCCCCGAGAGGGGCGAGGATCTCGTACGGACCGAGCTTGGAGCCAGCATCGAGCGCCATAGTCGCCGCAGGTGTATCAGTGAGCGCGATTATACCGGCGGCGGACGTTGCCCTGCCGATAGCGCGCCCACGCGGTGGCGTTGAGGGGGTCTTTCGAAAGAAGGGAAGGAAGAGGACGACGTCACAAGACGAACCCCTTCAGCAGGACGGCGAGGGCGTTCGGCACGTCCGTGGAAGGAGCCGCTTCAGGGCACCCAGCGCGGCTTGCGCTTTTCGAGGAACGCACGCAGACCTTCCTGCCCCTCCTCCGAGGCCCGGATGGCGGCGATGCGCTCGACCGTCTCCTTCTGGACGTCCTCCGGGTGCCGGCCCGAGACCTCTCGAATCAGGGCCTTCGCCTCGGCGATGGCGTGGGGTCCGGCGAGGAGGAGCTCGCCGATGCGGCTGTCGACCGCGGCATCGAGGTCGGCCTCAGGCACCGCGGCGCGGACGAGGCCGATCTCGCAGGCCTTTTCCGCGTCGAAGCGCTCTCCGGTCAGAAACAGCTCCCGGGTCGCGGACTCCCCGATCCGTCCGATGACGTACGGGGAGATGACGGCGGGGACGAGTCCGAGGCGCACCTCGGTGAACCCGAAGCGGGTGCCGAGGGCGGCGACCGCAATGTCGCAGGCGGCGACCAGCCCCGCCCCGCCGCCCAGGGCCGCCCCCTGCACCCGGCCGACGACGGGCTTGGGAGAACGGGATATCGTGAGGAACAGCTCGGCAAGGGCCCGGGCATCGCGGATGTTGTCCTCGCGTCCGAACTCGGCGACGGCCTTCATCCACTCGAGGTCGGCCCCGGCGCTGAAGACCTTGCCCCGCCCGCCCAGGACGATCACTCGGAGGGCATCGTCGGCGCCGAGCTCGTCGAAGACCTTCCGAAGCTCGGTCACCATCAAGCCGTCGAAGGCGTTGCGCACTTCGGGCCGGTTCAGCCACAAATGGGCCACACCCCGGTCGGTCTCCAGCTCCAGCCGTTCCAACTTCAATGGCGCTTTTCTCCCAGGTGAGTGGAGTATGCCACGCTGCGGCCCGGACGCCCGCGACACTCAGTGGGCTGCGGCCGCCACCCCTCGGAGAACGCGGCCGGGACGGAGACCGCTCAACCGTCCCTCGTCGACGACGAGGATGCCGTTGACCAGAACGTACGCGACGCCCTCGGCGTAGGCGTGGGGTTCGGCGAACGTGGCGTGGTCGCGGACCGTCGCCGGATCGAAGACGGCGAGGTCGGCTTTCATCCCGGGCCGCACGATGCCGCGATCGAGCAGGCCGACTCGCGCCGCCGGGAACGACGTCATCTTGCGCACCGCGTCCTCGAGGCTCAGGACGCCTCTCTCCCGGACGTAGACGCCGAGCACCCGCACGAAAGCGCCGTAGCTCCGCGGATGGGGTGCCCCCTGGCCGAAGATCGGGATCTCTCCGTCCGACGCCACCATCGTGAACGGGGAGGCGAGGATGCGCTCGACGTCCTCCTCGTCGATGGCGTGGAAGATGCCGATGGCCCCGCCGTCTTCGACGATCTCGATCGCGAGGTCGGCCGCCTCCTCGACGGTGGGCTCCTTCCCCCGCTCGCGCAGAATCTCCGCCAGGTCCTTCCCGTCCAGGGAGGAGTCGTGGGGACAGGCCGCCACCTGGAGACGCGAGGCATCGCCCCCGTCCCGCTCGTTGCGGATCTTTCCGATGACCTTGTCCCGGATGCGGGCGCGGCTCGTCGGATCGGAGAGGCGCTCGGACATCCTCTCCCGGCCCCCTTCGAGCGCCCACGACGGAAACAGCGCGGCCGAGAAGGACGTGGACGAGGCGGTGTAGGGGTACTGGTCGATCGTCACGTCGACGCCCCGGGCTCGGGCCGCTTCGACGAGGCGAAGCGTCTCGGTGCTCCGTCCCCAGCCGGCCTTGCCGATGATCTTGTGATGCGTGATCTGTGTGGGCAGCCCGCCCCTTTCTCCGATCGCGATCGTCTCGGCCACGCTCTCGAGAACACCTGCCGCCTCGTCGCGCATGTGCGAGATGTGGATGCCCCCGAGTCGGCCGGCGGCTCGGGCCAGCTCCACCACTTCCCCGGTGCGAGCGAAGGCACCGGGGACGTAGAAAAGACCCGTGCTCAGCCCGAAGGCGCCATCGCGCATGGACTCCTCGACGACGGCGATCATCCGGGCCAGCTCCTCGGCGGTCGGGAGGCGATCCTCCCTCCCGAGCACCGCCTCGCGCACGGAGCCGTGCCCGACGAAGGTGGCGAAGTTGACGGCAGGCGGGAGCGCGGCCACTCGTGTGAGCAGCTCGTGGATGGGGAGCGGCGAATCACCATCCTGGCCTTCGAAGAGCGTGGTGACGCCCTGGAGGATGTAGTTGTCTGCCGTGGGCACCTCGAGAATGCCGCGGCGAGCGTGGGTGTGAAGATCGATGAAGCCGGGGGCCACCACCTGCCCGCCCACGTCGATCTCCCGCCGCCCCGTCCCTGGAAGGGAAGGTCCCACGGCCGCGATCGTGTCCCCATTCAGCGCGACGTCCGCGCGAAACCAGGGCGCCCCCGTTCCGTCCACGACCCGGGCGTTCCGGAGGACGAGGTCGTACTCGGACGCCCCGACGGGAGCCGCAAAGAGAAGGCAGGCCACGAGGCCGAGGGCCGACATCGGTCTCATGATGAATAATCCGCGCTGGAGGGAGCCATGCGCAAGACACTCCTGGTCACGGGGGCGACCGGCAAGGTCGGACGAGCCTTCACTCGAGCGCTGCTCGCCGACCCGAGGTTCTCGGACTTCAGGGTGCGGGCATTGTGCCACAACCGAACCCTCGACCCCGGGTTGATGGGGCGAGAGCAGGCTACATGCGGAAGACGCCGAAGCGGGTCTCGGGGATCGGGGCGTTGAGAGCGGCGGAGAGGCCAAGGCCGAGGACGGCCCGGGTGTCTGCAGGCGGGATGATTCCGTCATCCCAGAGACGGGCCGTGGAGTAGTAGGGACTGCCCTCCT
>CAXMOH010000425.1:0-5175 GCA_964194855.1 uncultured Hyphomicrobium sp. | reverse complement strand
GTTCGGCAGGCGGCAGCGGTTCGGACCAGCCTCCCTCCGGCGCCGGACCCTCGTCGATGTCGAGGGAGCTGAAGGCACCGTCGAGAATCAAGTGGTAGCCGGGCTCGTCCTCCGAGAGGCCTTCGACCGCGGGCCCTTCGTCGACCCAGCCGATGGGGAAGCCCGGGCCCTCGTAGCTGACGGGGGTGCCCGCCGGGACGATCACGTCGAACGAGTTGAAGGCGCCTTTGAGCTGGATCGTCACGTGCTCCGCGGTCCGGGGCAGACGGAGCGTCACCGTGTTGAAGGCTCCGCGCACGCGGCTGTCGGTCGCATGGCCCCGCCGAAGATCGAAGTCCGCGCGCACACCCACGCCCCTCAGGTCGAGGCTCAAGGGAAGCTCATCGGTGACGCCCAGCTCCCAGATCTCGTGACGCAAGCCGATCAGCAGGATGCCACGGCTGCGGCCCTCGAGCCGAAGGGTCGCCTCGCCCTCCTCGTCGATCAGGTGGAGGCGCGTCGCGTTGTCGCGCGCCGCGACGCGGCCTTCCGCGAGAAGTGTCGGCGGCAGGGGCCGGGCGTCGAGATCGACGCTCACACCCCCGAGATGGACCTGCACCCGGGCACGATCGAGACCCTCCGGTCGATCGACGGACAGCGCCTGCCACTCGCCGGGGGGCGGAAGCTCGGGACGATCACCCCAGGCGAGCCAGAAGAGCGTGCCAAGCACGATGGCCGGCCCCAGCACCATGCCGTAGGCCAACCGGGTCTTCTCGAAGACGATGCGGATCCCCCACGATACGAGCAGAACCGGCCAGAACGACGCGGCCTCGATCCAGAAGCCGTCGGGGAGCCCCCGAGAGGTCGCGAGAAGAAAGAAGACACCGAGCCCCGCCAGGAAGACGCCGTCGGCCACGCGTCGCCAGTCGGCCTGGGGGCGAGCGTGATCGGAGCCGGAATCGCTACTGCCTGGTGACACGGAGCTTTCTCCTGTTCTCACCATAGCTTACGCGACATTCCTCGGTCCGTTCCGTCACTCACCGACAGCCACCGTCCATCTGCCGAATCGATCGAGCGGAGTGCCCGTTTGCCCGGTTCTCGGGACGCTCAGGGACCTTCCAGGTCCTCGATCAGCGAGCGGTGGGCCGATACGAACGACGCGCCGCGGGAGCGCAGGGCGCGGGCGAGAGCCCGGGGAAGGTCGAGTGCGGCGCCCTTTGAGACGCGTTCGGCGTGCTCTCGGCGAAAGTCGGGCGAGACGCGCAGAGACCAGTTGTCGTCGTCGACGACGCCCGGGCGGTTGTAGACGTGCTCGAGGCCCAGAACGTCCGTGAAGAACATCATCACGTTGGAGGCCGGTCCGACGAAGAGGTCGGCGAACTTCGCCTGCACCAGTGCATTGCGGTCGACAGCGGTCCGGCCGACCCAGGCCTCCCGATCCTCCTCGGGAGCCAGGAGGCGCCCCGCCAGGTACTGCGCCTGCTTCGAGGAGGCCCCGGAGTCGATCCAGTCGCGCGCCACGAGCCAGAGGGGTCGCGTGTCGTGGTTGCCAACCATGATCCAGTCCTCGGGCGAGGCGTTCTCGCTGCGGTAGACGTCCTCGGGACGCTCGAGGTCCGCCTTCTGCGTCACGCGAAAACGACCCAGCCCGTGTAGGGCCATCACGCGTCCGAGGGGATACGGCTGAGTGGAGAGGATCTCGCACGCGATGTCCGCGGTGCCGCGCCCATGCTCGCGCGCCGCCTCGACGATGGCGTCGATGAGGACGGAATAGCGCTCCACCTGCTCGTCGTCCAGCGCCCTCACCCAACCGTCGGCATGACGGGGCACGTCGCGATCGAGCTGCTCTTCCCGGGCGATGGCCAGGGAGGCGAGCTCCCCGTGGTCCGGCAGGTCGGGCGAGGAGTAGAGTCGCGCCCCGAGCTGGGCGGCCCGCGTCGGGTCGGGCTGACCGGCGCGGTAGACCCAGGGGCAGACGAAGCCGTGCGGATGATCGATCCGCACGCCGTCGAGCTCCGAGAACATCTTGTCCATCCGGGCCTGGAGAAAGCGGAGCGCGAGTCCCGATCGAGCCGTGCCGTCCGTCCCGTCCTCGACGAACTGGGCCGGATCCAGCACGGCGTGGTTCCAGGGCTGCCCCTCGGGGTTGGTGCGGGACGGCGGCGCCCCCATGAAGTACCCCCGCAGCAGGAACGCCTGCGCCGCCCAGTCGTCACGTGGCGACAGGCCCACCTGGAGATCACCGAAGAGCTTGAGGCCCAGGGTGCGCAAGTGATCCTGCAGGTCACGGTGCTGCCTGTGAAGCAGGAACTGCACGAAGGCCCACGCCTCGATGGTGTCGATGTGGTCGTCCAGACGCGTGCGCAGCGTCTCGGCGGCTTCTTCCTCGCGACCCGGGGCCGGATCGAAGAGCCGCCGGTCGGCCTCGTCCGACCACTCTCGCCAGTACCGTCCGTCGTTCTCGACGGCGAGGGCCTCGTAGAGGCCGTCCCGGGAGAGCCAGCCGCCGTTGGCTCGGGAGAAGGCCTCGAGCTCTACGGCCAGCTCCGCCAGCCCCTCCGTGCGGCCCTCGACCCAGGCCGAGCGAAACCGATCCCAGACGGACGTGCACACGGGTGCGATGGCGGTGTGGATCCAACCGTGGGGAACGCGCTCCCGGGAGCCGGGGCGCGACGCCACGAGTCGAGCCAGCTCCTCCGCCGGGAGGAGCTCCGCCCACTCCGGGCGGGTCAGGGGGCCAAGGGCGAGGGAGAGTGGATTCCGCGAGAAGAGCGTGGCGTCGTACGGCGAGGTGTTGCCCGGGGACGTGGCGCCCTGGGGACCGAGCTGGACGCCACGAAAGCCCAGCTCCCGCACGAACGAGAGGAAGTCCGCCGCCCCCGCGGAGTACGGGGTGCCGCGGCCGACGTCCTCGTCGGCCAGGGACGGGAACGCCGCGTCGTGGATGCCAAGAAGGAGGTTGCGGATGCCCAGCAGGTCGAGGGCCTGGTCGATACGCTCGGGAGCGGGCACCGCCAGAAGTTAGCATGGCGGACGGGCGAAGGGGCTCATTGCGGGCCTGCTGGTATAGTCCGGCTGAGATGCCCGAAGACCCTCGCCCGGATCGCGACTCCCCAGCCGAAGCAGAAACAGGGACCCGACTCGGAGCCTGGCTGGGCCGGGCGCCCTGGGGTGAGCTGGCGGGCGTGGCCGCGGTCCTCCTCGGTGCCGGCGTGCTGTTTCTCGTGTTCGTCGGGGGCCCGCTGCCTCCGGCACGGCGGACGGCGGTCATCGCTCCGGGAATGGCCCAGCGTCTGATGGCGTTGCCCCTGACTCCGACCCGGGCCGCTTCTCTGGACTTCGAAGGAGCCCGCCCGGGCGAGCGCGTCGTCCGAGAGGAGGGAGCCGCGGTGCGTCTCTCCTTTCGCCTCGAGAAGCCCGCGCGAGTGCTGGTCATCGAGGAGCGCAGTGGCCTCCACCTGGTGCAGCTCTTCCCCAGGGCCGGACGACCATCGAAACCCGTCCCGGCTGGGCGGCAGGTCGAGGTGAGGGATCCGTCCGGCGCGGAGCTGGTGATCACCGAGCCCCGTGGTCTCCGGCGGGTGCGCCTCTTCATGTTCCCCGAGGACGTGGACCCGCTGAGCCTTCAGCCCACTGAGCTGGCGCGGCTCCGTGGCCGCGTCATCGTCATCGAACGCAGCTACAAGGCGGGCCGTCGCGGCGAAGGGGCCCTGTGAGCGTCGCGCTTCAGGGAGTCCTCCCCGAGCTCAAGACGCAGCTCGGCCGGGTGATCCTCGGAAAGGACGAGGCCCTCGACCACGTGCTGGTGGCGCTCCTGAGCGGCCACCATCTCCTCCTCGAGGACGTGCCCGGCGTGGGGAAGACGACTCTGGCCAAGGCGCTCGCTCGCTCGTTTGCCGGGGATTTTCGCCGGATGCAGTTCACCCCGGACCTCCTGCCCACCGACATCCTCGGCTCGGCGGTCTACAACCCCCGTGACGGCAGCTTCCCTTTCCGCAAGGGTCCGGTCTTCACCAACGTCCTCCTCGCGGACGAGATCAATCGAGCCTCACCCCGCACCCAGTCGGCCCTCCTCGAGGCGATGGGCGAGGGGCAGGTCTCCGCCGAGGGCGAGACGCGGCCCTTGCCCGCGCCCTTCTTCGTGATCGCCACACAGAACCCCGTGGAGTACCACGGCACCTACCCGCTGCCGGAAGCCCAGCTCGATCGTTTTGGTCTTCGCGTGAGCCTGGGCTATCCCGGCGCCGAGGAGGAAGTGGACGTCATCTTCAGCCAGACCGAGGGACACCCGGTGGACGCCCTCGAGCCGCTCCTCGGAGCGGCCGACGTCCTGGCCCTGCAGGCGGAGGTGCGAAAGGTGCGTGTCGAGCGACGCCTCGGCCGCTACGTGGTGGCCCTTGCCGACGCCACCCGCCGTCACCCCTCCATCGGCCTGGGCTGCTCACCCCGTGGCACCCTCACCCTGGTCCACGCCGCACAGGCCCGGGCGTTTCTCGAGGACCGGGACTTCGTGGTGCCCGAGGACGTGAAGGCCGAGGCGGTGCCCGTCCTTGCCCACCGGCTGGGGCTCGAGACCAAGGCCCGGTACTCGGGTGTTTCGAAAGAGGAGATCGTGCGCGAGGTCCTCCGCTCGGTGCCGACCGGAATCTGATGGCCACGGCCGCACCCGGTGCGCACCGAAGCGCCCTGGCCACCATCGGCGGCGCGCTGGAGTGGTTGAGCGACGGGATCGCCAGGGTCCTGAGCCGCTCACTCAACGCCTCGTACCTCTACCGGGCGCTCAGCCGGATCTGGCGCGAGCGGTTCACTGCCCGTGGGCGGTTCGTCTTCGTCCTGTGCTTCACCCTGGGCTTCGCCGGGATCGACACCCGTGAGGCCCTCGTCTATCAGCTCTTCGCTTTCTGCTTCGGTCCGCTGGCGGTGGCCTGGCTCGTCGCGCTGCGTCGCGCGCCGCGCGTGCGTCTCGTGGGTGCTCTGCCACGGAGGCTCACCGCCGGGCGAGCGGTCTCGGTGGGCGTCCGCGCCGAGACGGACGCATCGGGACCCAGCGGTCCCCTCGTCCTGTCCTGGTCCGGACCCGATCGGTTCGGCAAGGGTGTGCGCGTGGAGCCGGGGGACTCCTTCCTGGGCGCCGCCCCGGGGCGCCCCTTCTGAAGGCTGAAGAGGGCGACATCGGGGAGCTCGGCGAGGGCGAGG
>CAXMOH010000424.1:0-3459 GCA_964194855.1 uncultured Hyphomicrobium sp. | reverse complement strand
CAGTACGGCAGAAAGCGCTTCACGGTGTGGTCGAGGGCCTCGGCGAGGGGGAGGACGTCCTTCGTGAGGTTGGCGTATCGCGGGTCACGCCCTGGAAAACGCTCGTCGTCGGGCTCGAGGGCGGGCGGAGGGGTGGAGTAGCTCCGGCGCCAGATCTGGACTTGATCTGCCCCGAACTTCTTCGCGGTCTCCGCCTTGTTCAGGCCCTGGAGCGCTCCGTAGTGGCGCTCGTTGAGACGCCACGAGATCTTCACCGGGATCCACATGAGATCCATCGTCTGGAGGGTGATCCAGAGCGTCCGAATGGCGCGCTTGAGGACGGACGTGTGCGCCACGTCGAAGACGTAGCCCCCGTCCTTCAGCAGCTCGCCCGCCGCGGCGGCCTCCTCGACGCCTTTGGGTGTGAGATCGACGTCCGTCCAGCCCGTGAAACGGTTCGCCAGGTTCCACTCGCTCTCGCCGTGCCTCAGCAGGACCACCTTGTACATGGCGCTTCTTCCTCCGCTCTCTAGAACGATCATTACACGCGGAGCCGCAGCCCGGGGTCAAGGACAGCTAGTCTCGACGGATGATTCGACCACCGAGCATGACGAAAGACACCCTCTCCATCTCCGAGATGTCCGTGAGCGGGTCACCCGGCACCGCCACCAGGTCCGCCAGCTTGCCCGCTTCCAGCGTGCCCACCCGATCGTCCCATCCGAGAAGCTCGGCGTTGACCCGGGTGGCGGCCTGAATGGCCTCCATGGGCGTCCTTCCGACCTTCACGTGCAGGGCAAACTCCCTGGCGCTCTGCTCCACCGGCCAGCCCACGTAGTCCGTGCCGAGGCCGATCTTCACCCCGGCTCGGATCGCCGCGCCGAGCCCCTCGTGATACTCCGCCCGGTAGCGACGCGCCAGCTCCACCATCTTCTTCTGCGCCTCGCTGTCGGCCTCTTCGACCAGGAAGAACTCCCACACGTAGAGAGTGGGAACCAAAAACGCTCCGCGCTCCTTGAAGAGGGCGATTGCCGCATCGTCGATGAAGGTGCCGTGCTCGATCGATCGGACCCCCGCGCGAAGCGCCTGGAGGATCCCCGCGTTCGAATCGGCGTGAGCCATGACAGGCACGCCCAGGCGATCGGCCTCTTCGACCAGGGTTTTGAGCTCCTCCGGGCTGAAGTGAGCCCGTGTCGGGTCGTCCCCGACGGACATGAACGCTCCGCTGGCCAGGACCTTGATCCAGTCGCTCCCGAACTTGACCTCGGTCCGCACGGCCTTCCGAATCTCTTCGACGCCGTCGACGACGAGGCCGTCGGCGGCCACCGCGTGCTCGGGCCCGAAGAAGTTGATGTCGCCTCCCCCTCCGGTGATGGACAGGTAGTGGCCCGCTCCGCTCATTCGGGGACCCGGAATGAGCCCTTCCTCGATGGCCTTCTTCACTTCCAGATGGGCGTAGAAGACGTCGGCGTCGCCGGCGACCCGGATGCTGGTCCAGCCGGCTCCGAGCAGCTTCCGCACGACGCTCTGACCCCGAAGCGCCTTGTAGGCGGACGAGCGACGCAGGTGATCCACCTGATAGTCATCGGTGGCGATCAGCGTGTGGACATGGGCATCGATCAACCCCGGCATACAGGTCGCCGGGCCCAGGTCGACGACGCGAGCGCCCTCGGGAACCAGGGTCCTGGGACCCACGGCGGTGATCCTCTCGCCTTCTATCACGACGGCGGCCTCTCTGAGCGGCGAGTCGCTCCTCCCATCGATGAGTTGTCCGCACAGAACCGCGATAGGCGACGCGCCCGACTGCTGCGCGGCCTCCTGGCGCGCGGAGAGAGTGGGTGTGACGATGGGAAGCGCCGTCACGGCAAGCAGGACGAAGGTGAGCTTCATGACGATCACTCCTCTCGGGCTGGGCTCCCATCCGCGTCCGTCAGGAGACGCGACTCGTTGGCGAGATCCAGGCCTGACTCGGTGCTCGCGTTCGACGAGGGAGCGAAGAGGGCGACGCGGATGGCGGCGGGTGCCAGCGCCGGGCCCTGGAGGAACGAGGAGTGCTCGTCCCAGGGCACTCCGATCATCGAGACTGGGGGCATGGCTGCCCGAGCTTATCCTTGCCGGGCTCAGGATCAAGCGATGGCTCGTGCGGCCGTCCTTCCGGGCGAGCTTCGCGCTACACTGGGCTACCGTTTCCTTTGTGAGCCAGGAGGTCCGCGATGTCGATGAGCCGAGGTCTGGTTGCAGCCGCGACGATGGCCCTATTCCTGCCCGGCGGTGCGAGCCAGGGGCAGGAAATGACCGTCGAGGCCTGGGAGGAGCTCCGAGGGCTCCAGAGTGAGATCCGCGAGGACCGCAAGGCGATCGTCGAGGCGAACTTGCCGCTGACGGCATCCGAGACAAAGGCCTTCTGGCCCGTCTACGCCGAGTATCGCGAGGCGGCGGACGCGGTGGCGGACCGGATGGCAGGGCTGATCGAGGCCTACGCCGCCAACGTCGATCAGATGAACGACGTCAAGGCGGACGCGTTCTTCCAGGAGTGGCTCTCCATCGAGCGGGAGGACCTGGAGACGCACGAGAAGTTCGCTGGCAAGGTCAGGAAGGTCTTGCCGGGACGAAAGGCCATCCGCTTCTTTCAGATCGAGAGCAAGCTGGACGCGATCATGCGGCTCGACATCACCATGAGGGTCCCGCTGGTCGAGTGAAGGCCGGGGGATCGGTCCTTCAGCTGGCGTCGAGCGCTCCCATCACCCGGAGTCGCTCGACGAGGGGCGGATGGGAGTGGTAGACACGGGAGTAGAGGGGGTGCGAGAGCGGAAGAAGCCGGCTCTTCTCCCGCAGCTTCCGAAGCGCCGTCCCGAGCTCGGCGGCGGTGGCGCCGCTTCGAAGGGCAAAGGCGTCCGCCGCGAACTCGTGGCGGCGTGAGAGGGCGTTGCCCAGGGGCTGGAGGAGGAAGCTCACCAGGCCGAACCAGAGGCCGAAGACGGCCAGGGCACCGTAAGCCGACCTCTCCAGGAAGAAGGCCGAGTAGAACGCCTCGAGAGGCAAGCAGAGGCTGAGGGCGTAGAAGACGAGCCCGCTAGTCGCCACGCTGCGGACGATCGCCCACCGCACGTGATGCAGCTTGAAGTGACCCAGCTCGTGAGCCAGGACCGCGACCACCTCGCGGGAGTCCATGGCCTCAAGCAGCGTGTCGAAGAGGACGATGCGCTTCTGCCCGAATAGACCGGTGAAGTACGCGTTCCCGTGAGACGTCCGCCGCGAGGCGTCCATCACGAGCAGTCCCCCGGCCCGGAAACCCACGCCCCGGGCGAGTTCGAGGATCGCATCCTTGAGCTCACCGTCCTCGAGCGGGGTGAACTTGTTGAAGAGGGGCGCCAGCACCGACGGGTAGATCCAGGCGGCAAAGAGGCTGAAGCCCGTCGTCAGCGCCCAGGCCCACACCCACCAGGTGGGTCCCATCCGCTCCATGATCCAGAGGACCGCCGC
>CAXMOH010000423.1:0-7050 GCA_964194855.1 uncultured Hyphomicrobium sp. | reverse complement strand
AAGCCAGCATCAGTCGTCCGACGAACCACCACGAACAACCCAGATACAAAGCACGCGACTCAATGGGAGAGGCCTGTCTCAAAAAGGGAGAAGAACATGACGAAAGCCTGGCTCACACGATCGCTGATGATGGGATCACTCCTCGCGTTCGGAGTGCTCCCTGCCGCAGGGCAGGACGACGCGAGCGCCGACTCCAGCTCTCAGCCTCATGCCCCGAGGTTCAGAGCGCACCTGGGCGGCTATCAGGAGGTGCCGGCCGTTTCCACGCCGGGGCGGGGCCGGTTCACTGCGAAGGCCACCGACGGCGGCATCGCGTTCGTGCTGCGGTACACGGGACTCCAGGGAGCGCGGACACCTGTCGTGTCGCTCCACTTCGGGCAGCAGGGCGTGCGGGGTGGGTTGATCGCGGTGCTGTGCGGCGGGGATGTGAGACCCGAGTGTCCGGCGGGATCGGGCACGGTGAAGGGAGTGATCCGCCCGCAGGAGATCCTCGGACCCGGCCAGCAGGGAATCCGTCCGGGACAGATCGGCGAAGTGCTGCGGGCGATGCTGCACGGCAAGACGTACGTCAACGTCCACACCACCGCCTTCCCGAGAGGGGAGATCCGCGGTCAGGTCGCCACGAATCAGCACGACTGAGCAGCGCGGCCGAGAGCCGCCGTGAAACAGCAGGGGTCGCCCGTCTCGCGGCCCCTGCTGACTCAGTCGAGTCGCTGGAGGGTGATACCGTCGTAGTAGGCGTTGCCCTGGTTGGCCCCGTCGCGCACACAGCGGACCTTTATGGCCGTCGTCCCCGGGCCGACCGTGGTCTCCGCCGCGACCCGGTCCCAGACGTGGATCCTCGACGCCATGGCTTGAGCGTCCGGGAAGTCGCCACCCTGGCCCACGCCGTCGTTGAAATCCAGGTAGACGTTGTCCGCCTCCGACACCCGCCAGAGGCTCCCGCTCAGGCGATAGCGCTTTGCGGGCGTGACCGGGATCCAGTCCGAAGTGATGGCGACGTCGGCTGTGGAGTCGCCTCCGCCCGTCGAGCCTCGGAGCACGATCTGCCACGGACCCGTGCCCTCGTCGGGGGCGTCGGCCGAGATCACCGCGTCAGCGGTTCCGGACCAGTCGCGCAGGTGGGTCGCGACCGCGCCGCCGGACGACGGAGGCCGCAGGAAGTCCTCGCAGAAGCCGTTCGGCACGTGGGTCGCGTTCTTGAACGGGTCGAACCACGGCCGAGTGGGCTCCTCCGGCGGCGTGTAGCGCTCGAAGTACTCGGCGTACTGGTACAGGACCCGGCTCGGCTCCTGGAGATTGAGCGTCTCGAACCGGATCGTCCCGAGCCACTTGCCGAGGTGGTAGATCTCCTTCGAGGTCTCCTCCGGGTAGCGACCCCAGTAGTGCACCTCGAGGACGTCCTCGTACTCGATCCGGCTGTCGGGGTCTCGCCAGGTGTCGTAGTGAGCCACGACTTCGACCCTGAGCGTCAGGTCCCCGGAGTTGGCCGTCGTCCTGAGCCGCGGGTCCATCACGGAGTCGGTGATCCGCTGCTGGGTGAAGTCGCCCACGCCCATCCACCGGTCCATCCAGCCGTAGGGCGACGAGAAGCTGTGGCTCTCCTCGCTGCCATAGAAGCCGTTCCCGCGGAACGTCCCCCAATACAGGAGTTGGGAGGAGGTGAGCTCGAACAGGTCGAACTTCGTGAAGCTGCTGTCGCCCTGCAGGGCGACCGTCCGGCCCCAGAGCGACCCGCGCCAGGACGTGTGCTCCCCCACCGCCCGGCCCATCTTCCCGGGTGCAAGGGCCAGGAACGGCAGGCGCGGGCCCGGGTAGGGGGAGCGCGCGCCCCTTCTTCGAGGAGGAGTCGCCCCTTTCACGGAGGGCCGGAACACGGTCGTCAGGAGCCCCAGCAACCCGTGGGGCATCAGCCAATAGGCGTACATGTCGTACGGAGGCATCACAGTCCCTTGCGCCGACGCGGCCACAAGGGAGCGACGAAGGCGGCCGCGATCAGGAGGCCGACGAGCTCGCGGCTCTCCTCGATGTGGGGACGGTCGGCGGCCATGGGGGCGATCAGGTCGCTCCCCGGATAGTGCAGGAGCCAATCCACGAACCCGGGCAGCAGGGTGGCCCCCACCACTGCGTACGCCCCGAGCACGACGAGCACCGCCCAGCGCCGGCGCCAACCGGCGGCGGCCAGGACGAGGAGCACGGAGCCGGCGCCGTACAGGGCGATCCAGAGCAAGGGATCCGGGTCGTTGTACTGCACCGCGGCGCAGCCCGCCAGGAAGGCAGCGAGCAACAGATCGATCACACGCCGCAGCCCGCGCCTCGACGATCTCCCCTGGCTCAATGGTAGAAGTCTTTCAAGGTGATCAACTCGGCTCCTGAGTGGTTATTCGGGGCGAGACTACTATCGTTTCAGAACGACCGCCAGAGGGCGCTGGCTGTCGGTAGAAAATGCCACGGTCAGTGCCAAAAACGCCCAGTTGCCATTGACGTCTCGCAAATTCGTTCTTATCCTCCACCGGGTGCGAAGCGCACCTCGGACCCCGAGACAGGCGTACCCCTCCACGGAAGGAGAGCCGCATGCAGATTGAACGATGGATGATCGGACTCGCCGCGCTGGCGACGATCGGGCTGGGCACGGCGTCCCTGACTTCCGGCGTCCGCGCAGAAGAAGGTCAGCGGGTCTTCGAGCTCCGAACCTATACGGCAGCGCCAGGCAAGCTGGAAGCCCTCCAGGCGCGGTTCCGCGATCACACCGTGGCTCTGTTCGAGAAGCACGGAATGACGAACGTCGGCTACTGGGTTCCCGCAGATCCTCCACGTTCCGGCGACACTTTCGTTTATCTTCTGGCCCACGAGAGCCGCGAAGCGGCCACACAGAGCTGGGAAGGGTTCCGCAACGACCCCGCCTGGACCGCCGCCAAGGAGGCCTCCCAGGTCGACGGCCGTCTGGTCGTCAAGGTGGTGTCCGTGTTCCTCGAGCCTACGGACTTTTCAGCCCTGGAGTGAGCGGAAGGGCCGTCCCAGGAACTCCCGGGCCACGTCACAGGCGTGGGGCGCCGGCGCGCCGCAGTCACCTCACCGGGCAAGCGCCGGCTTCAGGGTCCAGAGCTGCCGCCGGGTCATCTCGACCAGGTCGCTCATGTCCAGGTCCTCCCGGTGGACAGGCCACTCCTTGCACTGCCGCACCTCCTCGACGATGGCGGCCTCATTCTCGGTGGGGTACGGCGCGAAGGACACCACCGCGTAGGTGTCGGCCACCCGTCCCTGGAGGCTGTCCCCGTAGACCTCACTGAAGAGGGCCAACAGGGACCCGGCGCCAATCTCCCCACCGTCCGTGGCCAGGGCGTGGGGCAGGTGGCCGCTGCTCTCGATGGCGTCATGGGCCCGCCGCGCCAGCTCCAGCGCCTCGTCGCCGGTGACCGCTTCGACACCGGGCTCGCGAGGGGGCATCTGCAGCGGACCGAGAGGATGCCGGCACTCGGTCTGTTCGGGCGCCCCTCCCTCGGCCCCGTAGACGGTGAGTGCTGCGGCCAGAGCAGCGAACGTCTCGGCGGGCGAGTACTCCGGGTCGATCACCACCTCACGCTCCTCCAGGACCCTGGCGGCGATCCCGGCCAGCCTCGCCTGGTCGATCGTGTCGGCCTGGTGACCAAATCGCTCCACCATCTCCCTGAACGTGGTGAGCTCGACGTCGTCCCGGCTCGCGAGGTGCTCCACCAGACGGCGGAAGTTCTTCTTCGCCGTCTCCATGGTCTCCAGGGGCCGAAGCTCGGGCGTCTCCCACTCGTCCGGACCCGGGTTCGCCCCCTTGTAGTAGTTGAAGTCCCAGAATTGAATGCTGCGCACCTTGCTGGGGTGATTGGCGAAGAACGCCACGACGTCGAGGCCGCGGGTCTTCTCCGGAATCCGCTCGTCCAGGGCTTCGAGCATGGGGTCGAACAAGGCGTCGTCGTGGTAGGCGTCGTCGAAGAAGCCGAAGTCCCCCTCGCCGTGGAAGTTCAGTGTGTTGCAGAACCAGACGGCGTTGTGACCGGGCAGGCTGATGGGAGAGTAGACGTACGCGGCCCCGAGCCTCGACAGTGCCGTCACGAGCTGCGGGCCGTACGAGCCGCCGTGGCGGGCCAGGGCGGCGGGCCGCTGGCCAAAGATGCGCTCCAGGTCGTCGAGCCCCTTCCCCTCGTTTTCGACCATCGTCTCGACGCCTGCCTCGAAGGAGGCGTGCTCGAGGATCTCCGTCACCGTCGGATGGATGGAGCCGAGGCTGGTGTGGCTCCCGACGTCGTGCCGGGCCATGGCCTCGATCACGTCCCGCCGTCCTCGCGCCTCGAGGGACCGGGCCTTCTCACCAATGACGAAGAACGAGCCGGTGACTCCCGCCTCCGTCAGCGTCTCCGCCATCCACTTCGGGATGTCGTCCATGCCCACCGACTCCGGGGACGTGTAGTCCTCGACGTCGAAGCAGATGACCAGGAAGGGCCGGGGCTCGACCTCGGCCTTCTCGGGCGAGCACGTCACGAGCACGATGGCGCTCGACAGCAGCAAGGGCATCCTCAGCTCCATCATTGACCTCCCGGACGCGGCGAGCTTACCCCACGTGGGTGCGGCCAGTGCCACGAGTCCTTCCTCCCTCACTTCGGCCATGGCCAGCGCCTCGATGACTGACGCCTCGACGTCCTCGTCGCCCGGATCGAGATCACCGGCGTCTCACTAGCGAGAGCTCTCGAGCCGTTGGGCCACCCGATCGACCGAGGCCGGAAAGACGCGCTCCACCACGGCCAGGAAGTTGCCTCGAATGCGCGCCGGATCACCGATCGGGCTCATCTCCGTTTCGAACCGACCGACCAGGGTCTCCAGTTCGAGCGGGAAGTGTCCGTGTATCTCGGCGATCACCTCGAGGTCGTGCTCGTAGGCACGCACCGCCTTCATGAGCACGAGGTCGTGTTTCTCAGGCACGAGAACGACGAGTCGCACGCAGTCCGAAAGGACGCGCTCGAGACGGGCCTCGAAATCAGATGGCGCATCGGCGACCCCGCTCTTCTGAACCGGCACTTCAAGCTGGGTCGACAAACGCGCCCTCTTCGCCGCGCGGGCGAGATCCTCGTGGATCGTGTTCCAGGTGTCGATGTCGCGTGTCGGGCGTGTCGCCCCGTAGTGCAGTGCGGCCGCAGCACCGCCAATCAGAATGACCTCGACGCGTCGCTCGAGGGCAGCGTCGACAGCCTGCAGGAACTGCTCCAGCTCCTCCTTCAGGTAGGCCCTCATCGGCCTTCGGCGAATTTGGCGAACGTCGACCTGAAGCTGTCCATACCCAGGTTCATGAGATAGCCCCAGCGCAAAGCCTCGCGGGGCGTGTTCCGGCGCGTCGCGGCCAGTTGATAGCGTCCGTGGGGCCCAGCGAAGAACATGCGGGCCTTTCTCCGGCGTCCGTCGCTCAAGCGGCCCGCGGCTTCGACGAAACGAGCGTCCCCACCCAGGCGTCCTGCCAGCTCGAGGAAGTAGCCGAGAGCGTGGCGCTCGTCGCGCCGCGTGGCCTCGAGAACCAGCCGATCCAGATCGAGGTCGTGACGCCGTTGCCAGAGTACGGCCGGGAAGACTCGAGCCACCGTTGCGTCACGATGAGACAGGGCGAGGGCTTCCGCCAGAAGCTCCTCCAGTGGTGGCGGGGTCCGCGATGATGGCGCAGCCAGTGGCGCGCCGACGCTGGCCAGCCAGCCTCGAACCTCCGCGTCGCGCTTCTCTCGAGCGCTCGTGCCCTCACCTTGGGAGACGCTGGCCAGCTGACCGAGAAGCACGGCCTGGGGGTGGTCGCCGGCCGCGCGGTATTGCAGCTCGCTCCCGACCCGCTCGGAGGTGGCCAGGCCCGCGGCGCGCATCGCCTCGAGCTCCCTGTGGGCCCCGGAGAAGCTGACCCGTGCAAGCTGGGCGAGAGTGCTGACGCTTCCGACCACACGCCTGCCCCAAAGCAGACAGAAGAGCCTGCGCCGAGTCTTTCCTTTGAGAAGATACTCCAACACGGCTCTAAGATATCACATATCTCGATAACTCTGCAAAGAGGAGGGTCGCCGCTCCACCGCGAGGTCTAGCAAGGCCGTGCGCACCACAGACATACGGCACCAGCGCGCGGCCCGCGGGCACGCCTGATCCAGGAGGTCCCCCACCCCTGTCAGTGCGGTTTCTGGGGGAACAAGAGGTTGATCTGGAATCGGACCTGGTAGTCGGCGCCGCCCTCCGGGTGTTCGGAGTTCTTGTAGTAGCCGAGCAGGAGGTTGACCGGACGGGAGCCGAAATGGGTGAGCTTGGAGATCTGGAGGCCCCAGGGAATCGTCCACTGGTTCCCGGAGTCCGCCTTCCAGTTGCCGGTGATGATCGGCGCGCTGCCCACGGCCCAGCCCTCGCCAAAGTTGTAGTTGACGAACCACTGGGCGAAGAAGAAGTTCACGTCCTCGCGGTCGCTGTTCCCGGCGACGGACCAGACGTTGCTGGCCACGGCACCCATGGTCCACTTTCCGGCCGAAACGAAGAGGACCCCGGTCGGGCCGATCGACAACTTGTCGGAGCCCAGGACCTCGGGGTTCGAGGCGGTGGGTATGGTGAAGGACGGCCCGAGCCCCCAGGTGACGGAGCCGGCCTTGGCCGGCGACCACCAGAGGCTGAGGTTGGTGTCGCCGAAGCCGAAGACCGAATCGGTCTCGCCCACGGGAACGCTGTTGATCGGTATGATCGTGCGGCTGATGAGGTTCCAGTTCTCGCCTGGATAAGGGATGACTGGCTGCACGTTGAGGTTGAGGAACCTGCGGTCGTACTGCCCCACCCCCTCGTTGAAGTTGAACTGCATTGGAAGGCTGATGACGCTCGCCAGCGGGTTCTGGATCTGCTGGGCGAGCGCAGCCTCGTCGGCTACGACCTCCTCCTTCGAATCCTGAGCCGATGCGCTTGCGACGAGCGGCATCAGCATGAGTGCGGCGACCATTACGTTCCTGCTCATAGAGCTTTTTCTATCCATATCTTCCCTTCACATTTCATCGCAGGCGCTGCTCGTCCAGGATCTCCACG
>CAXMOH010000422.1:0-3473 GCA_964194855.1 uncultured Hyphomicrobium sp. | reverse complement strand
CGCGGTGATGCCGGGCTCCCAGGGGTCGCAGTCCGCCTCCGAGACGCTCTTTCCACCGTCCCCAAACTCCCACTCGACCTCGGGGCAGTACAGCTCCTCGACGTCGTCTCCACCCTTGAGCTCGGCGGTGAAGAGGATGTTTGCCGGGGAGAAAGAGAACCTCGGCGTCGCCCGGAGGGTGAGGTCGGGCCTCTTGCCCTTCTTGCCGTCCTTCTTGTCGTCGGCGCCGGTCGCCCCGGGCAGGGCGACGGCGAGGACCGTCAGCAGAGCCAGAACCGCTTTCGGCATCACGTATTCTCCTGTCGTTTGAGACCCTCCTCCATTCTAGACCCGCTTCGGCGGGCTTGCATAGACTGAGCCACCCGCTCGGCACACTCCCGCCCGGGCCACTAGAATGACGCCCGTGGACGAGGTGAGAGGCCTGCACCCGGGCCTGACGACGGCCACGCGGGAGCGTCGGCTCGCGACGCTTCTCGCCGAGGCCGGACGAGGGGCCGGAGACGCCGAGCTGCGCGAAGTCGTGGAGGACGCGCAGCTGCTCGGCAGCCTGGAGCTGGCCGGGCTGCATCCCGGCTGGGACGAGGTGCGAGCGTCCCGCGCTCGGGGCGGTGACGGCCCCGTGGCGGCGCTCCGCCGGGCCCGCGTCGCCGTCGACCCCCAGGCACCCTTTTCCCTCGACGCCCTGCGAACGTGGCACGCCGCGCTCGTCGGGCCCGTGGGCTTCCGAGCCAGCGACCGGGTCCGCGAGGGGGCGCCGGCCCCGCCCTCGCCTCCGCTCATCGAGGGCCGGCTGGCCGTGCTGGAAGACTGGCTCGGCGGCAGGAGCGCCGAGGATCTCCGGCCCGAGCAGGC
Source organism: uncultured Hyphomicrobium sp. (assembly GCA_964194855.1). Lineage (GTDB taxonomy): Bacteria > Acidobacteriota > Vicinamibacteria > Fen-336 > Fen-336 > JAJDNS01. The sequence goes on along the minus strand of CAXMOH010000422.1, from coordinate 2,621 downwards.
CGCGACGCTGGCCCTGGCTCGCATCGTCGAGGTCCTGCCTTTCGAGGACGGGAACGGTCGGGTGGCCCGTCTGGCTGCGTCCCACCTCATGGTCCGCGGCGGGCGGCGGCCGCCCATCCTCGTGGCCGCCGACGCCCCAAGGCTCATCGCCGCGCTCCAGGCGGCCTTTGCCCTGCACACCGAGCCGCTCGGCACCCTCCTCGACGAGGCCTCGGGTCGTGCCCTCGACGTGATGATCCAGGCGCTGGAGAAGCACGAGGTCTAGCCTTCATCAGCGGGCGCCTGGCCGTGCTAGGCTCTGCCGCGATGTCCGTCTCCCTCGTCCTGCCCCCGGGCCTCGCTCGCCTGCTGGACGAGATCCGCGCTGCGGGCGGGCGCCCGTTCATCGTTGGCGGCGCGGTGCGTGATGCTCTTTTCGGCAGGGACGTCGAGGATCAGGACTTCGACGTCGAGGTCTTCGGGCTGGCCGCTCGGCCCCTCGAGGACGTGCTCGCCCGGTCCGGCCGCGTCGATGCGGTCGGACAGTCGTTTCGGGTGTTCAAGGTCACCGGCCTGGAGGGCACGGCCACGGCGGTGGACGTGGCGCTGCCGCGACGGGACTCCAAGGTGGGGCCCGGACACCGCGGCATCGAGGTCTCGGGAGATCCGGACCTCTCGGTCGAGGAGGCCTCGCGCCGCCGCGACTTCACGATGAACGCGCTGCTCTGGGACCCGGGCACCGGCGAGGTCCTCGACCCCTGGGGCGGCCGTCGCGACGTCGAGCGGCGTCTGCTCCGCGCGGTCGATCAGACGACTTTCGGAGAGGACCCGCTGCGGGCGCTGCGGGCCCTGCAGATGGCGGCCCGTTTCGAGCTCGACGTGGATCCCGCCACGGCGACTCTGTGTGCGGCGATGCCTCTCGAAGAGCTCCCCGCCGAGCGTGTCTTCGGGGAGATCGAGAAGCTGCTCTTGCAGGCGCGGCACCCGTCCCGTGGCTTCGTCCTCATGAAGGAGTGGGGGATGCTGCCCCAGTTGGCGCCCGAGCTCATCCCTCTGGACACGACGCCCCAGGACCCCGAGTGGCACCCGGAGGGCGACGTCTGGACCCACACGCTCCAGGTCGTCGATCAGGCGGCGGCACTCGTCGACGACCTGGCAGACGACCGCCCGCGCGCCCTGACGGTCCTGCTCGGCTCGCTGTGTCACGACCTGGGCAAGCCTGCCACCACCCGCCACGAGGACGGCCGCATCCGATCCCGGGGGCACGAGGCGGCCGGGCTTCCCCCGACGACGGCCCTTCTCGAGCGGTGGAACGTTCACACTCTCCTCGGGTACGACGTTCGAGCCCAGACCCTCGCCCTCGTGGCTCACCATTTGAAGCCGGGGCAGCTGTACGACGATCGCGACCGCGTGTCCGACGGCGCGATTCGGCGTCTTGCGCGGAAGGTGGAGCCGGATCTGCTCTACCGTGTGGCGAGGGCCGACTGTCTTGGTCGCCGGCCCGGGCGTTTCGAGCCCGTGGCCATGGAATGGTTCAGGGAGCGGGTGCGGCAGTTGGAGGTGGAGGTCAGGCCGCCGGAGCCCATCCTGCGAGGGCGCGATGTCCTGGCCCTCGGTCTGAGGCCGGGTCCGAAGGTGGGTCGCGTCGTGAGCGCGGTCTATGAGCGGCAGCTCGACGGGGCGGTGACGACGCTCGAGGAGGCACGGGCGGAGGCGCGGCGGATTCTGGAGGGGGAGGAAGGTGAGCGAGGCGGGACGTGAGCGGGGGGCGTGAGAGGAGGGAGACGCGAGAGGGAGGAGACGCGAGAGGGAGGAGACTCGAGAGGGAGGAGACTCGAGAGGGGCAGAGTGGGGGAGGGGCGGGAAGCGAGAGGGCAGGTGAGCGGGCGGGGCAGGAGGCGGGAGGGGCAGGAGGGGCAGGAGGTGAGCGAGGCAGGACGTGGGGTGGTACGGGGGCATCCATAACGGAATACTCCGGGAACCTTGCCTGAGGTGCGTTCCCGGAGTTGTTAACGCCCATACTCCGTCTCCCTGTCGAGGACTTCGAGGGTGTGGGCGTAGAGCTCGTCGGCCTGCTCGTGGCTGTTGGCGATGGCGGTCAGACCGAGCTTTCCGAACTCCGAGAGTGCCCCGATGAGATGGAACAGCACCCCGGACTCGGTGCCGTGGCTGTAGTGGAGCTTGTTCACGGTGAGGATCTCGACCAGGTCCTCGGGGAGAAGCCCTCGGTAGCGCTCGGAGAAGAGGTTGTCGGTCGCTTTGTAGAACTTGGCCTGCCCCGACGGGGAGTGGTAGAGCCCACTCTCGGGGTCGAGGGTTCCACCGGTGAGAAACTGCAGAGCAAGATAGGGGTGAGTCGTTCCGCCCATGCGGAGGTTGATCTCCAGGGCGCTCACCTTCCATTTCTCCGTCGGCGTATCGCGATACACGAGGAAATCCACGCCGTAGCGACTCACGACACCCGCGTCGGCCAGCACGCGGCCGACGCGCAGTCCTGCTTGCTGGACCTCCATGCGGTAGTCGTCGCGGGCCGGGAAGCGGCACCCGAGGAAGACCTGCTTGCTCGGCCCGCCGAGGATCTGGTCGTGTGTGGAAACGGCCATCACCTCTCCGCCCGGGCTGATGCGGTATTGGGCGCTGGG
>CAXMOH010000421.1:0-5747 GCA_964194855.1 uncultured Hyphomicrobium sp. | reverse complement strand
TCCCGCCTGGGGCACGAACCGCGAGAGCCCCGCGGCCAGGTTGCGGCAGAAGGGGCACAGAAAGTCGGAGTACTCGACGACCTTCACCGGCGCCTCCGGCGGGCCCTTCACCGGCACGTTCTCCAGGTCGATCGGCTCCGCCGCGGCCGAGTCGTACTCTCTCTGGGCCTTCTCCGAGAAGTACTGCTCCAGCTTCTGTGGATCGTCGATCGTCTGCTGGAGCTCCTCGGCTCGCTGCTTCCAGTGTGCCGAATCGCCAGTCTCCGCCTGGGCCGTGGTGGTGGTTGGTGACGTCGGGGCTGGGGTGGGAGCCCCGCTCGAAGGCGCCGTCGCCTCGGACTCCGCCTCCGGCCCGGAAGCCGGCGCCGGTGACCCGAGGAGCGCCATCTGGCGTCCGGCTTCGCGGTGGTCGAGTGTTGCTTCCAGCCCGAGGACCGCAGCCCCGACGGCCACCGCGCCGAGCACCCAGCCCGCCAGGGCCAGCCGTCCCTCCCCGTGCCCGAGCGCATTCCCCGGGGCCAGAGCGCCGCGCCACGCCGGCAGCAGGGCGAAGAGGGCGCCCGCGCTGAGGGCGTAGGTGATGACGCACAGAACGCAAAAGGTCTCGAGGGCGAAAGCCTGCACGCCCAGAAGCAGCAGGTCGACGAGGAGACCCAGGGCCAGGGCCAGGACCACGAAGCCCGCCAGCGTCGTCCGCTGGTCACCCGAGACGAGGAGGGTCAGCGCGAGAAGGAGAGCCAGGGCCAGGTAGAAGATCAGGCCGAGGCCCGCCAGGGGAAAGCCTGCTATCGAGGACCAGGAGCTCTGCGCGACCGTTTCGCAGCCGCTCGGTCCCTCCTGGCTGTCGCCACAGACCTGGTCGACCGCAGCCACCGCCCGGCCTTCGCCGTGGTGCTGCAGCAGGAGCAGGCCCGAGATTGCCGCGCCGGCCAGGCACAGACCGAGCGCAGCCGCGAGGCGGGTGAAATGGGGCGTCTTCAAGAAGCGACCTCCTCCTGAGCGAATGTAGCCGAGGGTCTGGGCGCGGGCAACCCGGCCCCACCCTCCTGGGATTTTTTGGGGGGTCCGAAGATTGTCGTGCTGCGCCAGGTCTCCGTGGTGATAGGCTGTCGCGGTCGGCCGGAGTCGCCTGTCCGACACGAAGGGTTCCGGCCGCAGTTTCCTGCGAGGAGCATCAGGCCACACTGTCCTCTTGCGGCTCGCGTGGAGTGAGGTCACGCTGTGATTCTGCGCCTCGGCTCCGGGGAGGTGGCCCGGAAGGGATGCGGCTCGAAGGCCGCGTTGCTCGACCAGGCGTCGCGGGCCGGGCTGCCGGTGCCACCGGGAGTCGTCGTCCACGACGACGCCTGGCGTTGGGCGGTCGAGCGGGGTCTCGTCCGCGTGGAGGCGCCAACCGACCGGCGACCCGTCTCCGTCCCCGACCCATCCCTCCTGGTGCACCTCCTCCGATTGCCCGAGTTCCGGGGGCCGCTCGCCGTCCGCGCGGCCTTCTCCAGCGAGGACTGCTCAGACGGCCTGGCCGGCGGCTATGTCCCGGGTCTCTTCGTCGACAACCGGCGGCCAGCCGCGCTGGCCGCGGGACTCGCCGGTGTCTGGGCGTCGGCGATCGGCCACCCGAGGGGCTTTCGGCGCGACCTGATCCTCCAGGAGATGATCCGAGCCCGCAGTGCCGGCATGGCGCTCAGCGAGCGGGACTACGAAGACGACCTGATCGAAGTCAACACGACCAACGGCCCGACCGAAATCCAGGTCGGCGGGACGACCCGGGGTGAGCGGCTGCCTCTGCCCAAGCGGAGGGGTCGTGAGCGACCCACCGAACCCGAGCCGGTCCGGGCGCGTCTCCAGGTGCTGATGCGTGACCTGCGACGCGGGTTCGGCGAAGGCGACTGGGAGGTCGAGTGGGCCGACGACGGCGAGCGGATCTGGATCATCCAGCTTTGTCCCCTGATCCAGCCCCTGCGCCGAGACGATGTGTTCACCCCGACGGCCCATCCCGAGCTTTCCCTCGACCCGCCCTCGCGCCTGATGACGAGCCTCATCGCCGCGTGTGAGCCGGGACTGCTCGAGCTCCTCCGTCGCTTCGACCCCGGGCTTCCTGCTGGCCGTCCTCTCGTACAGGTCTTCCTGGGTCGGCCCCTTCTGAACCTGTCGTTCCTCACCGAGATGGTGAGGCGGTGGGGCCTGCCCTCCTGCCTGGTGACCGACTCGATCGGGGGCACCGTCGGCCGTGATTTCGAGACGCAGCCCGGACGTCTCCTGCTTCACCCGCTGCTTCTGATGAGGCTCGGTCGCGCCCAGCTGCGCGCCACGCGGTCCGCCGGTCAGGCCGAGCAGCGGATTCTCGAGCGCGCGGCCTCATCGCCGAGCGGGCTCGTCGCCGTGGCGGAGGAGCTGCTCTGGCTCTACCGAACCCTCGCCACGGAGACGCTGTCACTGACGGCTGCGCTGTGCGGCCCCCTTGCACTCCTTCGTCGGGCCGGGGTGCTCGCCGAGGTCACTGCCCGCTGGCGATCCGGGGGCAGGGCGTTCCTCGACGACATTCCGTTGTTGCGCGCTCCGACCCGCTCCTCGAACAGTCGCACTCCCTCCCAGCCTCTTTCGGTGCGAGCGCGGCTCCTGCGGCCCGTCGCCTGGCAGGCCGAGCAGACGCTTCGGGCCAGGGAGCAGCTCTGTAGCGCAGCTTCGCGAGGGATCGAACGACTCGAGGAGGCCTTGCTCTCCCATGCTCGGTCGCTCGTTGCGGATGGCCTGCTTCCGTCCGTCGAGGCGCTCTTCCAGCTCGAGCTCGAGGAGCTGGGTCGCATCGGCGAACACCCCCGGCCCGAAGCTGCGTTTTGGCGCGTTCGGAAGTCCGAGACCGATTCGACCCAGGTCCACGATTTTCTCGACGCCTTTCGGCGGCCCGACGGCCTCCAGTCCTTGCGGCGCTAGAAGGCGACCAACAGGCCCGCCGTCACCTGGATGTCGTGCTCGGACTTCCCGGAGAGGAAGTGGTCGAGCACGAGGTGGTCGATCACGTCGATGCGGGCCCCCACCTTCCCGAAGAGGATCTTGAGACCGGCGCCGAACCGCAGCTCGAAGTCCGTCTCCGCGGGCCCCGAGCCGCTCCACGACACCCCTCCGGCACCGAACACGAGCACCGGGCGCACGTCCCCTCCCGTGATGTCGTAGGCCAGCCCCGCGCCGTAGTGCCAGGCCGTGACCCGTCGGCCCCCGCGGAGGAAGTCGAGCCCCGGGGGACGCGGGCCAGGGAGGTCCGGCAGGATGCCGGCGCCGAAGCAGCGCTCGGCGACGCAGGCCTCTCCGGTCGTCTCCAGATCGTGGCCCGGACCGACCTCGAGGTCGGCTTCCACGGCCAGACGTCCCTTGATGTATCGGGAATAGCGCACACCGAAGAGCGGGCTGTTCCCGAGGGCCGTGCGGGTTCGGAGCTCCACGTCGATGCGGCGCCCGGGGCGAAACGGCAGGTCGAAGGCTCCGCGTCCCCCGGGGAACGGGAGCGGAAAGACGGTGGTCCGCTCCCGCGACGCGTCGAGGATCGAGATCCCGCCAAAGACGACGATCTGGTTCCGGGGGTCGGTCCCGTCGTCGGCGGCCGCTGGGAGTGCCAGCGTGAGCGTGAGGAGGGTGGGGATGACGAGAGCACGAGGTGTGAGCATGAATGCCTTCTCCTGAGTCGATGATGCCACGGGCTCGGAGCCACGGCTGTCAGGAAAGCGTAAATGAACGGCCCGAAGTGATAGAGAGCGGACAGGAACGATACGAAAAGCGGCCAGCGGGGTCTTCTCGGACCCGCTCCTAGAGCCCCACGTGGGCCGCCTCCGAGTCGCCCATCTCCACACCCCCACCCGGGAAGTACTCCCGCCACCGACGGGTGACGAGGTCCGCCGTCTGCGGATCGCAGGCCACCTCCTTCGGGAAGGACGGCTTGCGGCGGGCGTCGATGAGGACCGGAGGCTCATGGACGATGTGGTGGCGCACGACGCCGGTCGCGGCGGCGTGCAGATCGGCCGCGGGCTCGAAGCGGGTGAAGGTCGTCCACAGGAAGCTCATCGGGCTCGCTGCCGCGCGCCTGGGCTCGTCGGTCAGAACGAGCAACGGCCAGCCCTCGAAGGCGGGATGCCCAGCGAGCCGCGCCGCGGCCCCCGGGTCCTCGCCTGCCGAGGGTCCGCCCACCACGAGGCAGCCACCGCAGAAGACACGCACGTCGGTCACCTCGGCCGGTGGCGCCACCGGCGGGTGAAACTCCCGGGGCAGCTCCCGCACCGGGTCGCCGAGGCCGAGCCACACGCCCTTCGACCCCTCGTTCACCACCGGTCCGGTGTAGTCGAGGGTGTCCATCGAGAGGTTGGACAGGACGTAGAGGTCGGTCTCGGGTCTCGTGCGGGCGAGCACGTGCTCCAGGGTCGCGCGGAAGTCCTTGAGGTCCACCGGGCGATCCGTCACGAGCAGGAACTTGGTGAGCGACAGCTGACCCTCGCCGAGGATGCGGAACGCCGAGACCATGGCCTCGCGCTTGTATCGCTCCTTGACCACCGCTGCCGCCAGCGAGTGATACCCGGTCTCGCCGTACGACCACAGGTCGACGACCCCGGGCATCACCAGGGGAAACAGAGGCGACAGAAGCTCCTGCAGCAGGTCTCCGATGAAGAAGTCCTCCTGTCGCGGCTTGCCCACGACCGTGGCTGGAAAGATCGCGTCCCGCCTCCGGCACAGGTGGTCGACGCGGAAGACGGGGTAGTCGTGACGAAGCGAGTAGTAGCCGTAGTGGTCGCCGAACGGCCCCTCGGGCTGCCGGACTCCGGAAGGGACGTGGCCGACCAGCGCCATCTCCGCGCTGGCGATGAGCGGATGGGGCCCCGGGCCGGGGCACCGATCCAGGCGGCGTCCGGCGATGAGAGAGGCCAGGAGGACCTCGGGGACGTTCTCCGGAAGCGGCGCGATCGCGGCGAGGATGAGCGCCGGCGGGCCACCGAGGAAGACGGTTGCCGGGAGGTCCTCCCCGCGTCCCTCGGCCACGGAATGGTGGAAGCCGCCGCCCTTGCCGATCTGCCAGTGCATCCCGGTGGTGCGCGAGTCGTGAACCTGGAGGCGGTATATCCCGAGATTGCTCCGGGACCGGGCGCCTCCTCCTCCTGCAGCTTCGCTCTGGTGGGGCTGGGGCTCCTCGGTGTAGACGAGCGGCAGGGTCAGGAACGGACCGCCGTCCTCGGGCCAGCACGTGAGGATGGGCAGGCGGTCGAGGCGCACGTCGGCCGTGACGATCTCGGTGACCGGGCCGTTTCCCCGGCGCGAGAGGCCGATCCGCAGCCCCTCGAGGGCCAGGTCCCGGGCCCCCCAGAGCTTGCCGGGCGTGGGCGGCATCATCGTTTCCGCCACGTCGACGAGCCTGCGGATCAGGCGGGCGGGTCGGCGCCCGAAGGCCCGCTCCGCCCGCTGAGGTGTGCCGAACAGGTTGGTGACGAGAGGCATCTCCGCATCGCGCACGCGGGTGAACAGGAGCGCCGGGCCACCCGCGGCGATCACCCGGCGATGGATCTCCGCCACCTCGAGCCGTGCGTCGACTTCCGCATCGACCACGGTGAGCTGACCCTCTCGCCGGAGCTGCTCCATGAAGGTGCGGAGGTCGGGGAACGTGGGCTCGTTCAAGAGGCGCTGCTCCTCCCGCTTTCCGGCGTCGCGACGAGCAGCCCGTGGCATTCGCCCATCGGGAGTGAATCCCGCCGGGCCCACCTCTCCGCGCGGTG
>CAXMOH010000420.1:0-3603 GCA_964194855.1 uncultured Hyphomicrobium sp. | reverse complement strand
GGTTGCTCCAGGGGCGCCTCGGGCCTGTGGCGACACGATACGTGTGGCCGGGGCGGGGACCACGGGGCCACGGCGCACCGGACCTCGGGCAGTTCTCGGGCACGTTGATCCCGGAAGCGATGTGGCTGGCCGGGCCGTCCGGACTCGAGTCGCTCCCACCGATCGCACGGGTCCCCGCCTTGCTCACCGTGTCTCCGAAGGACTCGCCTGGCGCGCCAGCCGTAGGCCGGCTGTGGGCCGTCGCTGGGCGGCGGGGGGCCCGGATCTTCACCGACGAGGGGTGGCGGTGGATCCCCATCGGGACGTTGGAGTCGCTCGTGCTGGAGTATCGGATCGGCGGTCTTCCGGCGGCGGCAGGGGGGGACATCACACCGATTCTGGTGTCCGGGAACGACGACGGAGCCGACGCCGTCGTGGTGCGTGACCTGGGCGGCGGACGTGTAGCGATCGCGCTCGCCCGCTGGGACGGCGTGTGGACCCCGGGCACCCAGGGCCCTCCGATCGGCCGAGGCGAAGTCGCGGGGGGCCTGCTGCGGGTGCGGTTGGATCGCCGGGAGCAGCTGGTCGTCGTCGCCCTCGACGAGGCGGAGGTCTTCCGAGCACGGGCCGAGCTGCAGCCTCTCCGGCCGCAGGACCTCCTCGTCGGCCGTGCGCCGCGCCGGAGGACGTCGAGGATGGGTGCCGACACCACCGAGCCCGGACGCTGAAAGGAGCCCGGCCAGCTTCGGGGCGCGTCAGTCGATGCCGCCATGCAGGTTCTCTCGGAGCCGCTCCGGACAGTCGTCGCATCGACCCTCGTAGTAGACGAGCATCGCGGCGACGTCCTCGCCGGGCATCTCCGCACGCCAGAGCTCCTGGGCCCTTCCGACCGCCACGTCCTCGAGCAGAGGGCGACACACGCCGTTTCGGTTGACCGCGGCGACGTACATCTGGCCTCTCCGGCGCGCTTTCTGCCTCAGATCGAACGACCGTCGCTCGGGGGCTCGCACCATTGGGCTCGTTTCTCGCCGGGCGATCTCGCGCGTCAAGGCCTCGCGAGGACCGAGCATGTAGACGTACCCGCGGTCGGGGACATGCTCGTACATGGCCTGCGCCAGGGCGCCGGTCGAGACACCCCAGTAGTCGCCCATGAAGTCGTCGCCCGACGTCCGGGGCAGCAACGGGTTCTTGTAGACGTAGGCGTAGGTGCCCCAGGAGGCGGCGCTCCAGACGGCTGACGCGAGGACGAGCAGTGCGACGACACCTTTGACACGTCCCGGGAGCCCACGCAGCCCGAGGGCGGCGGCCACGCCGAGAAGCGGCATCGCGAAGAGCAGGTGACGGTCCTCGTCGTAGAGAGTGGGACTCATGGCGAGCACCGCCGCCCAGGGAATCGCCCCGAAAAGCGCGACCCAGACGTCGAGCGACCCGAAGAGCGGCTGGAGCGGCCAGGGGCGCAGTTTCACCAGGTCGCCCAGGACGCCCGGTACGAACCGAAGCCCGCCGATCACGAGTGCCAGCAGGCCGATCGGCACCCAAGCCACCGCGATCCAAACCGGGCCGTACCACCATGGCAGGTCCGTCGAGACGACCACCACGCCGAAGAGCCGAACCGGCCCTTCCCATGGGAAGTTCGAGAATAGGCCTGTGATGAACGCAAAGCCTGAGACTCCTGCCCCCCAGAGCCCCGGCAACGCCGCAAATACGACCAATGGGCCGAGAACGGCCGGGACGAGCGCGACCGCACCACGCCGGATCCCTCCCGCTTCCGAAGCGTCCGACAACGCCACCCAAAGACAGATGAGAACGAGCAGCAGCCAGTGATGAAGCACGGGGACCCGAAGGAGATAGGGAGTGACCGACAACATGGTCAAAGCGACGACCCAGCCAGGCTTCCGGAGGAGCCCGGCCGGAGAAACCCCTCGCTCCCTCAGGATCGTCCACATGAGGAGGGTCACGACCAGATAGCCGCATGCAAAGGGGAAATCCTTCACGTTCAGCAGAGCGTGACCAACGAATCGCACGTTGCCTGCGATCAAGGCAACCGCCAGCAGAGCGGTCGGCGGACTCTCTCCGGCGCGACGGAGGAGATGATACGTGGCCATCAGCGTGACGGGGAGGAGCGAGAACGTCACCGCGTGGCGCACCCAGAGCGGATCTCGGAGAAAAGAGAAGACGGCAGTGGAGGCGGAAAGGACATACTCCCAGAGCGGGCCGATCCACACCATCGTTTCGTACGGCAGAGGGAGCTCCTCCCCGCGCCACTTCCCGATGAGCCACAGCTGGTGATGATGGTGCGCCACCGTGTCCCACGTGCTCGTGCCGATCACCGTCAGGGCGAACCCGGCCAGGAGAAAGAGTGGGTAACACAAGACCAGGACGAGCATCGGGTGCTCGACGAGGATGGCGTCAGCAGTCGCCAGCAGTCGCCTTCCGGAGAGGCCATTTGCGTCCGTCGCCGTCGCGCTCGTCGTCTCGTTTCCACCGACCATCGCGAGCAGCAGGCTAGTGAAGTCGGCGGGGTCCAGTCAACACTCCCGCAAGCAGCCCGCACCGAAGCCAACCGTCGCCGGCCCAGGAGATGGCGGCAGGGGCTTCAATCCGGTACACGCGCACGTCGCCTACTCTGGTCACGAATGTGATCTTTCCGCTTCGCTCCAGAGCCCCCCTCGCCCGAAAGAAGCGGAGGAGGAACGCGTGTCTGCGCGGCGTGTTCGCCTCCGGGTACCTCGCGCTGTCGCGAAATCTCCAGAAGCCGAGCCAGGTCAGGCCCAGGGAGCGAAACGCCTGCAGATACTCGTCCGGAGTCTGCAGGGCCTGCAGGTTGCCCTTCTCCGTCATGGGATGAATATGGAAGTAGGGTCGATCGAGGTAGTGCTGGTAGTTGGCGGGGAACGCGGAGTAGGGTCCGTAGTCGGCGTTGTAGAAGAACCGCCCGGCGCGGGCATAGTCTCGGGGCAGCGCCGCCCCGTAGGCCACCTCGTCCCAGCCGAAGGGAGGGGAAAGAGAAGCCACCGCCGGAAGGACGAGGAGCGGCACCAACAGCAAGACGGACCACAGCGGGATCCCCGGACGGGCCCCGGACCGGCGGAGCCAGAGACCGGACGCGAGAGCGGCCGCGAGAAAACACAGGCCGAAGGAGAGCGCGTCGATGCGCCAGAGGAGGCCGGTGACGGACAGCGCGAGCATGCTCGCGCCGATGAAGACTCCGGCCCCGGCGATGAGCGGCGGCCGGAGCTCCCCGGGGTCAGAGGTCAACGTTCTCACTCCACCTGTCCAAGCCCCTTAGGGCTTCGGTCAAGGACGCGTCCGTCCCGTCCGGTCGACGGGCCGCCCCGGTCCCGGACACTACAGGGCATTGTATCGGCGCGCTCGGCTGGCGTGCCATACAACTTGGGTAAGGCGGTCGGGTCGCCACTTGACCGTCCCCGTGGCACCGAACACCATGTCGTGGTGTCCGCTGCCACGCCACGGCTCGTTGTTGCCAATGCGCATCGACACCCCAAGAGCCTGGCTCTCGCAGGGTTGGGCATCGTGGCGGTTCTCGCCGGTGGGCTCAGCAAGTGCCTTCTCTTCCGCAACCTTCAGTACTGGCGCCCCGATTTCGCCTCGTTTCTGGAGATG
>CAXMOH010000419.1:0-6966 GCA_964194855.1 uncultured Hyphomicrobium sp. | reverse complement strand
GCCCTGAGCGTCGAGACCCGACGTCAGGTAGATCCCGTATTCCTTCAGGCGGCTGCGGTTGATCTCCAGGATCTCGACCTCGACCACGACCTCCGCTCGTCTCTTGTCCAAGATGTGCACGATGCGCTCGGCGGCCGCGATCTTGTCGGGAGTGTCGTTGATCGTGAGAGCGTTGACGCCGGGCAGGGGAGCGATCCGCCGGGCGCCGAGGACGACGCGGAGGAGGTCGATGGTCTCCTTGAGGTCGGCGTTGGAGAGGAACAGCGTCTTGATCACCTGCTGCTCGTACTCGCGGCGCTTGGCCTGCGTGTCGGGGACGACGGTCAGGATGCGCGAGTCCGTCACCCTGTGGAACGTGTGCCCCGCGCTGTTCAACGCGCTGAGCGCCTGCTCGAAGGGAACGTCCTTCAGGTCGAGGTCCAGCGGCCGGTCCTGAAACCCGGGGTCGAAGACCACGTTCACCCCGACGGCCCGAGCGAGGGCCATGTAGGCCTCACGGAGGCTCGCTCCGCGAAAGACGAGCCCCAGCGGCTCGTCCGCCTCGGCCCCCAGGTCGAGTCCCGGAAGCGAGCTCTCACGCGCCCGGATCTTCAGATCCTCTATCGACGCGGCCTGGCGGCGGGCCTCGCGCCTCGCCTCGAGGCTCTCCATCTCCTGCCGGAGGTGGACGGCCTGGGGATTGAGATCGAGGGCGAGCTGGTACTCGCCGAGCGCGTCCTTGTAGAGCCCGCGGCCGGCGAGGCGCCGCCCCATGTTGCCGTGCTCCGTGGAGGCTCGCATACGAGCGCGCCCCAGAGCCGCCAAGAGCTCGGCGTTGCCGGGGCTCTTCTGCAGGGCGCGGGAGTACTCGAGCACCGCCCGGTCCCAGTCCTGCACTCGCTCGGCCTTCTGCCCGGCGCGGAAGGCCGCCGAGGACGCACACGCGAGCACGGGCACGAGCGCCGCGACGAGGAGGAGGCGTCTCATCCGCGGATCACGTCGACCCCGGGCGGGATCTCGAAGCGGAAGAGCCCATCCGACAGGCCCGTGTTCTCCCGGAGCTCTTCGAAGCGGAACTGGGTCCGGTTGCCCTGGATGTCCTCCAGGAGGATGGCCCGCACGAGCCCGTCGGGCTCGAGATCGATGTAGGCGCGCTCGAGCTCGGCGTCTTCCTTTCGGGGTGTGAGGCGCACCCTGAGGACGCCCTCTTCCCAGGGCTCCTCCATCGTCGCCTCGAACTCCTCGAGTAGACCGCCACGGCCGAAGAGGAGCCGTGCGGCCAGGGACCGCTGCTCGTCCTGTTGCTGAACGATGACCTGCCGGTCCTCGGGGACGTAGAAGTAGAACGTCTCCCCGTCCGAGATGAAGAGCTTTTCCTCGGGGTCCTTGTACTCCCAGCGCATCCGGCCCGGGCGCTTGATGGAAACGATCCCGCTCTCCACGAGCTCGCGGCCCAGGAGACTCGAGCGGTAGGACTGGACGAACCGGCCCACGAGGTCCTCGGTCCTGGCGTGGCGCGTCTCGATCCGCTTGACGAGGCTTTCCGCGAGGCTCGGGTCGGGGGCCACCGATTGAGCGGGGCCCGCGGCCAGGACGGCGGCGAGGAAGACTGCGGCGTTCATGTTCCTCCTTCGCCATCATAGCCCAAGTCCGCACGGTGCTTGCCGCCGCGGGTGTGGGCCTGTTAGCATCCGGCGGATGGCTCCTGCGGTGGCGCGCCCCCTGGCGCTTCTGGCCCTGGTGGCGGCCGCGGTCCCCGCGACCGCAAACACCGCCGACGAGCTGCGCGGGCTCTGGGTCGTGCGGACCGCCCTCGTGTCGCCGGAGTCGGTCGATCGCGTGGTCGACAACGCGGCCGCCGGGGGATTCAATGCCCTCTTCGTCCAGGTCCGCGGGCGGGGGGACGCCTTCTACGCCTCCCGGATCGTGCCCCGGAGCGTTCTCCTCGAGAGACAGCCCCGGAGCTTCGACCCCCTGGCACGGCTGCTCGCCCGGGCTCGGGCACGGGATCTTCAGGTCCACGCCTGGGTGAATGTGCTGCTCGTCGCCCACTTCGGGCAGGCCCGGCCCCCGGGGCACGTGCTCGACAGACACCCGGACTGGATCATGGTGCCGAAGTCCCAGGCGCGGGCCGCTTTCGATGCGTCGTCCGAGCGGCGGCTGCGTCTCGTGGAGGGAGCCGGGCGCCGGGAAGGGGACGTGGAGGGCTACTACCTGTCGCCCTCGGTGCCCGAGGCGGTCGACCATCTCGAGCAGGTCGTCCGTGAGCTGGTGGCGTTCTATCGGGTCGACGGCCTCCACTTCGACTTCGTCCGATACCCGGGCCCGCGGTGGGACTACTCCAGGCCGGCGCTGGTCGAGTTCCGAAAAGTCCACCGCACCGAGGCCCTGCTCGGAGGCCCGTCCAACGACCCCGCGGGCTGGGACGCGTATCGCCGGAGGGCGATCACGGCCTTGGCGAGTCGTCTCGCCGACGCCGCGCGGGTGGAACGCCCGGGCATCGTCGTCTCGGCGGCGGTGGCGGCCGACGAGGTGCAGGCCATCAACCAGAAGTTCCAGAACTGGCCGGCCTGGCTCTCCAGCGGCATCCTGCGCGCGGTTTGCCCGATGGCCTACACGGCGGACAACCGTGTTTTCGCCAGCCAGGTCGAGAGAGCGCTGGCGCGGGCCGGCGGCCAGTCGGTGTGGGCCGGGATCGGCGCCTACCGCCTGGACCTCGCCGGGATCGTCGAGAAGGTGAAGCTTGCCCGCCAGGCCGGCGCCGGCGGGGTGGTCCTTTTCTCCCACGAGTCCCTGTCGTCGGCCGATTGGCCCCGGCTCCGTCTGCAGGCCTTTCCAGAGCCGGTGCAGGCCACCGCGTCCCGCACCGGCACCGCGTTGCCCCACGGCTCGGAATGAAACGGAGACAGTCGGCGGCCACCGTCGGCCTGGTGCTCCTGGTCACAGTCCTTGCCGGGCCGGCGTCCGCCGTCGACATAGGGAGTGCACTGCCCCTGGCGTCGCCTCGGGAGGCGGGCTTTCATCCCGACAAGCTGGCGGAGGCCGACCGGATCGTCGAGGCTGCGGTCCGGAACGGGGCATTCCCCGGAGCCGTACTCGCCGTGGGCCGGCGGGGCATGCTGGTCCGGCTCCGGGCGTTTGGCCGCTTCACCCACGATCCCGCCGCGCCCGAGGTGACGATCGACACGGTCTACGATCTCGCGAGCCTCACCAAGGTCATCGCCACGACCACGGTGGCAATGACGCTCGTCGACCAGGGGCGGCTCGATCTCGACGCCAGGGTGAGCGAGATCGTCCCCGGCTTTCGAGGGGGCTCCAAGGACGGCGTCCGAGTGCGCCAGCTCCTCACACACACGGGCGGGCTCTTGTGGTGGGCGCCACTCTACGAGGAGCTCCGGGGCCCCGAGGCCTACCTGGAGCGAATCCTCGAGATGCCACTGGACTACGAGCCCGGTACGAAGACGATCTACAGCGACCTGGGTCTCATCCTGCTCGGCAACGTGCTCGAGCGCCTCACCGGGGCGCCACTCGACGAGGTCGCTCGACAGCGTGTGTTCGAGCCGCTGGGGATGAGCGACACGCGCTACCGGCCCCCGGTGGCGCTGCGGCCGCGGATCGCCCCGACGGAGATCGATTCGTGGCGGGGCCGCACCCTGCTGGGCGAGGTCCACGACGAGAACGCCTTCGGTCTCGAAGGCGTGGCCCCCCACGCCGGCCTCTTCGCCAGCGCCGGTGACCTGGCCCGCTTCGCCCAGATGCTCCTGAACCGGGGAGTGCTCGAGGGCCGACGCGTCGTCTCGGCACGCACGGTGGATGTCTTCACGCGCCGTGCCGGCATCGAGGGCTCCTCCCGGGCCCTGGGCTGGGACACGCCCACCGATGGGACCGCCAGCCGCAGCTCCACACCCGGTGAGCCCGGATACTCCTCGGCGGGGTCGCTCTTCTCGGCCCGGTCGTTCGGACACACCGGCTTCACCGGGACCTCGATGTGGATGGACCCCGAGCGTGAGCTGTTCCTGATCCTTCTGACGAACCGGGTGCATCCCACTCGCGACAATCGCGCGATTCTCGAGGTGCGTGGCCGCCTGGCCGACGCCGTCATCCGGGCCCTGTCCGGCTCATGAGCTCCTGGTCCCGGCGCCGTGTCCTCGCCGCCCTGGCTGTGGGTCTCGCTCCCACGCCCCGGGTCCGCTCGTCCAACTTGCGCTACAAGGTCCTGGTTGGCCTCGACCGCCTCGAGGCCGAAAACGGTGGCGCTCTTCGGGGTCGGACCGTCGGTCTCCTGGCCCACGCGCCGTCCGTGACCACGGACGGGCGTCACGCCGTCGACGTTCTCCTCCAGGCTGGGGTGAAGGTCGTGCGCCTCTTTGGTCCCGAGCACGGGCTGCGGGGAGAAGCCGCGGCCGGCGAGCGGGTGACGAGCGGCGTGGATTCCGCCTCGGGCCTCCCGTTCGTCAGCCTCTACGGCAAGCGACAGAAGCCCGATCCCGGCGACCTGGAGGGCCTCGACGCCCTGGTGATTGATCTGCAGGGGGCGGGGGTCCGCTTCTACACCTACGGAGCCACCCTGCTGCTCTGTCTCGAGGTGGCGGCGGAGGTCGGGACCCCGGTCTGGGTCCTGGATCGCCCCAACCCCCTCGGGGGCAACCTCATCGAAGGACCCGAGCGGGACCCGGCACAACCGGTCACCCTCGTCTCCACCACCCCCGGGCCGCTGGTGCACGGGCTCACGGTGGGCGAGATGAGCCGATTCGCCAACGCCCGGCGCTCCCGGCCCGCCCGCCTCGACGTCGTCCCCATGACCCACTGGACCCGCAATTTGACCTGGGAGCTGACCGGCCGGAGGTGGGTGAGGCCGTCCCCCAACCTGCGCACCGCCGAGGCCGCTCTCGTCTACCCCGGGACGTGTCTCCTGGAAGGAACGAACGTCACGGAGGGTCGCGGCACCAGCGATCCGTTCCTGATCTTCGGCGCGCCCTGGCTCCGGACCGAGCCGCTGGTGGCCGCGCTCTCGCCCCCGGGGCTGGCCCTGGAGCCCCTGAGCTTCACACCCGAGTCCTCTCCCGCCGCCCCTCGGCCCAAGCACCTGGGCATCCCGTGCGCCGGGGTGCGCGTGCGTGTGACCGACTCCTCGCTCGTACGGCCCTACGCCTTCGGCCTCGATCTCCTCGCGGCTCTTCGCCGCCAACCGGAGTTCGAGTGGGCCCGGGGCGGGGCTCGCCTGGACACCCTCCTGGGCACGGGATCGGTCCGCGCCGCCCTCGATCGAGGAGACCCGGTGTCCGAGATCCTGGCCGCCGACGCCCCGGCGATCGAACGGTTCAAACGCGATCGACGGGACGCGCTGCTCTACTAGCTCTCCGAGGGGTCAGGCCACACCCGGCTCGCGGCGAGACCGAACGCGAACGTCAGGCCCGCGCCCGTCATGGTGTACCAGGGCCAGGCGAGCGAGGTCGCGAACACGACCACCGTCATGGTCAGGAGGCCGAGCGCGAAGGCGGCGAGAGCGGCTCTCTGGCTCGTGTGAGGCGCGAAGAGGCCCAGCATGAAGACACCGAGAGTGATCCCGGTGGTGAAGCCCGCGATGGTCAGGACGCTCTCGACGACCGTGTTGCTCATGTAGCGTCCGCTCAGCGCCACCGACGCCTGGAGGACCGCAAAGACCACCGTGAGGGCCCGCGTGACCTGGAGGAGCCGTCCCGGCGTCGCGGCCTCTCCGGCCAGCGGCTTGTAGAAGTCGTTCGCCGCAGCGGTCGCCGAAGAGTTCAACGAGCTCGACAGCGTGGACATGGCCGCGGCAAAGACGGCGCCCAGGACGAGGCCCAGGACGCCGGTCGGGAGCTCGTCGATGATGAAGCGCGCGAACACGCGGTCGGCGCGGTCGAAGGGGATGTCCGGAGGGTGGACCTGGTAGAAAACGAAGAGCGCCACGCCGATGAGCAGGAAGAACGCGAACTGCGCCACGACGACGACCCCGCTGGTGACGAGGGCGCGGGCCGCATCGCGCTGGCTCCTGGCGGACAGGTAGCGTTGCACCAGAAGCTGGTCGGCCCCGTGGGTGCCGATGCTCAGGAAGGCGCCGCCGATCAGGCCCGCCCAGAGGACGTAGGGCTCCGACAGCGAGAAGCCCAGGTCGATCGCGCGAAGCTTGCCCTCGGCCGCCGCGATCGTGAAGAGCTGCTCCCACCCGCCGGGAAGGCGAGACACCAGGAGCGCTAGGGCCACGCCTGCCCCCAGCAAGTAGACCGTGAACTGGATGGTGTCCGTCCAGACGACGGCCTTCATCCCGCCGAAGAACGTATAGATGACCGTGGCGACGCCCACCACGACGATGGCCCAGGTCAGCGGCAGGCCCGACATCTCCTGGAGCACGAGGGCGGTGAGAAAGAGGCGAAGGCCGTCGGCCAGGGTGCGGGTGACCATGAAGAGCATGGAGGCGGCCTGCGCCGTGGCTCCACCGAAACGGCGGTGCAGCACGTCGTACGCGGTGAAGCACTCCCCGGAGAAGTAGTGGGGGAGGAGAAACGCCACGACCAGGAGCTTTCCGATGAGCATGCCCACCGCGAGCTGCATCCAGGTGAAGTCCCCGGTGAAGGCAAATCCCGGGATGCTCAGGAACGTGACCGTGCTCGTCTCGGTGGCGACGATGGAGAGCAGCAGAGCCCACCACGGAAGGTCCCGCCCGCCGAGCATGTAGTCGGCGGCCCCGCGCTGCCCGCGGCCGATCCACAGGCCGAACAGGACGACGCCGATCATGTAGACGACGATGACGGCGAGGTCCGGAAGGCCGATGCTCAAGGGTGGGGGACTCCGGTCCTCAGCGGCGCTTGGTGAGCTGGTTCTGGACGACCTGCAGCGCCGAGGTGAGGCGGCTGAGCCGGTGGTTTCGCGACTGCTGGGCCAGGGCGTCGTCCTGCGGAGGGACCTCGGCGCGGGTCGAGCGCAGGAGCTTCTCGAGCTCCATCCTGAAGGTCTGCATCTCGGCCG
>CAXMOH010000418.1:0-8546 GCA_964194855.1 uncultured Hyphomicrobium sp. | reverse complement strand
TTCTCGGAGAGGACGCCGGGGGGCAGCTGGCGACGCTCCTGGCCGCCGAGCGTCCCGACGGCCTCGCCGCGACCGTTTCGGTAGGGGGGATCTACGACCTGCGGACGCTCGTCGGAGAGAGCGGGCTGGGCGAGCGCCTCGATCCCCTTCTGGGAGTCGACCCGACATCGCCCGGCGCAAAGACCGTCCTTGCGGCGGCGTCACCGATCGACCGCGTGACGGAGGGCATGGCACCGGTGATGATCGTGCACGGCGGAGCAGACTCCCGGGTCCCGGTGAAGGAGGCGCTTCGCTATCGGGATGCCCTCGAGCAAACCGGGGTGAGAACCCGTTTCCTCGAGGTCTCTGGCGCGAGCCACGACGCGGAGAACTGGTGGCCGGTCCACTGGGGCTACAAACAAGCGATCGTCGACTGGCTGTCGGAGACGCTCGACCTTGAAGATCCGGAGCACGAGCCCGAAGACGACGACCAGCTCAGGAAGAACATCGTCTTCGGAACCTTCGAAACACCGGACGGAGAGACGGGCGAGCTGGTCCTGGACGCATGGATCCCGGCCGGAGACGGACCGTTTGCCGGAGTCATCCTCGCACATGGCGGCGGCTGGGAGGCCGGGGACAAGGTCACCTACCTGACGCCGATCCTCGAGCCGCTGGCCCGTGCCAGGTTGGCCTGGTTCTCGATCGATTACCGCCTCACCCCCGAGTACCGCCACCCTCAACAGCTCGCCGACCTGCGCCGTGCCATCCGCTACGTGCGACACCACGCCGACACCTTTCGAGTGGACCCCGACCGGCTGGCGACCCTCGGCGAGTCGGCGAGCGGCCAGATGGTCGCGCAGCTCGCCGTCGAGCCGTGCGATGGTCAGGCCGAAGCCAAAGATCCCGTCGAGCGGGAGCCGTGTTCGGTGGCGGCGGTCGTCTCGTTCTACGGGGTCTACGACTTCCTGCCCCTGGTCCGGGACGCCTCCCCGCGGTCGCTGCTCGTGCGACTGTTCGCCCACCCCGCGCTGGACGAGGAGGGCCGCAACCTGCTGCGGCGCTACTCGCCGCTCTACCACGCGCACGAGGGAATGCCACCGATGCTGCTGGTGCATGGAACGAACGAGAGGCTCTGGGAGCAGGGCCTCGCCTTCGCCGCGAAGCTGCAGGAGGTCGGCGTGGAGCACGAGCTGTATCGTCTCGACGGCGCCCCCCACGGCATGGAGAACTGGGAGGGGCGGCCGGAGTGGTCGGGTTACAAGCGGAAGGTCGTTGGCTGGCTGGAGCGGCAGCTCAAGTGAGCCGACACAGGGGCAGACAGCTAGCGTCATGTCGAGATCACCGATAAGAGGGCGCCTCATGTGGTCCTTCCTGGCTCTCCTGGGCGTGGCGCTCGCCCTCGCGAGCGCCAGCCCGTTGCTTGATGAAGGCCGGCCGGGGAGGCGACCGTCTCCCCCGCATTCGGCCATGCTCGCGGATGACGATTCCGAAGCTCTCGCCTACTGGCCCCAGTGGCGCGGGCCCCTGGGCACCGGCGTCGGGCCGCGTGCCAACCCGCCGTTGGAGTGGAATGAGGACAAGAACATCCGTTGGAAGCTGGCTCTTCCCGGCAGGGGACATTCGACGCCGGTTGTCTGGGACGATCGCATTTTCCTGACCGCTGCCATTCCTTCAGGAGGGCAAGTCCCGCCACCGGCCGGCCGCCGCCCCGGTGCGCACGACGGTCTCGCGGTGGTGCGTCGCCAGTCATTCGTCGTGCTTGCCGTCAACCGCCGCGACGGCAGGATCATCTGGAAAACATCGGTTCGCGAGCTCATACCGAACGAAGGCATTCACTACACGGGAAGCTTCGCGTCCAGCTCGCCGGTTGTCGACGGTGAACGGGTGTTCGCCTTTTTCGGTTCCTACGGCCTCTACTGCCTCGACTGGAACGGTGAGCTGCTATGGGAAACCGATCTGGGCGACATGCATACAAAGCACGGTCACGGCGAGGGCAGCTCGCCCGCTCTCTACGGCGACACCCTGATCGTCAGCTGGGATCACGAAGGCCCATCGTTCGTCGCCGCCTTCGACAAGAGAACCGGCAAGGAGCGCTGGAAGGTCGAGCGCGACGAGCCCTCGTCGTGGGCGACCCCGGTGGTTGTCGAGCAGGACGGAAGGCACCAGGTCATCGTGAGCGGGGCGAATCGTGTGCGGGGGTACGACCTGTTGAGCGGTGAAGCGATCTGGGAATGCGCGGGGCTATCGGCCAACGTCGTCGCCTCTCCGGTGGCCGCAGACGGCATCGTCTACGCCGGCAGCAGCTACGACACGCGGAACCTCCTGGCCATCCGTCTGGCCGGCTCGACGGGCGACATCACCGGAACGGACCGCGTCGCATGGACCCGCCGTCGAGGCACTCCCTACATACCGTCGCTCTTGCTCTACGGAGAGGCCCTGTATGTCATCCACCACTACCAGGGAATCCTGACACGCCTGCATGCCAAGACCGGCAAGGAACGACCCGGCCCCTTGCGGCTCGGCGGCGTGGGCAACATCTATGCCTCGCCGGTGGCCGCCGGAGGCCGGGTCTACATCACCGACCTCGATGGCGTGACATTGGTGATTTCTCACGACGACAAACCCGAGACACTGGCACTCAACTCTCTCGAGGACCGCTTCAGCGCCTCGGCCGCTCTCGCCGGAAGCGAGCTGTTCCTGCGCGGGGAGCGATACCTGTACAGCATCGCGGAAGAACGAGGGATGGAATGACTCACCCGCGTCGCTGCACCTGAGTGCGATCAACGGGGCTCGGGCAGGCGGTATGCCAGCAGTGCCTCGAGGTCGTCCTGGGCGAGGTCGATGGCACGCATCCGGTATCGAAAGATGTAGCTCCTCTCCTCGATCAGGTACTCGGGGAGCACGCTGTGAACGAAGGGCTCGCTGCCGAGCCCGGCCTGGACCAGGTCCACGTTGAGAATGACGTGATCCGCCTCCCGGAGGTCGAAGGTGTGGCGGGCGTTCGTCAGATTCTCCAGGGTGTGAAGGTGGGTGCTGAGGTTGAGCGACTCTCCTGAGATGAGGAGACCCACGCCCGCCTCGTCGGTCAGGATCGCCCAACGGACATCGGTCTTGTTGCCGTTCTCCTGGGGGTAGATGTACGGGACGTGCTGCTCGGCGACGGTGCCCCGGTAGCGGCCGACCCGCGCTCCGGTCTTGCGGTCCCAGTAGGACTCGTGGGGGCCTCGTCCGTACCACTCAAGACGATCGTAGTCGCTCTCCAGAAGCAGCTCCGTTCCGACCCGCGGCAGGGGATCGACGGACGTGTAGTCGCGTGTAGCGTAGAGGACCACTCCGAAGCTCAGAAGGCCGACCACGAGCCCCAGGAGGACGCGCGTCCACAAGCGGCGGAACGCACGGCGGCCCGAGAGCAGGTGAAGGGCAACGACGGCTGCCCAGACGAGGAGCATGAGGGTGACGGCGTACGTCCACAGCGGAGAGAGGCGTCGACGAACACCGAGGCGTTGCTCAAACAGGATGTCGCCGGTGCCGAGAACGTCGTAGGTCATTTCTACGTCGAAGACGCTGCCCTTGCCCCGGAGCACGCCGCGCATGTCGAGCCTCACACGCCCGGGTGCCTCGCGAGTGGCGCCCACCTCGACGTCTTCGAGCGCGAGAGCGTTCAGGCCGTTCGCTTCCCAGAGCCCTGCGTAGGGGGCTCCGAAGACAGGACCCGCGCCCCGGTCGTTGTCGGTGGGAGCTCGCCAGAGGTTGGTCGCGGGACCGCGGCGAAGGATCTGGCGCCCGCCCCGGGACAGCGAGGAGATCTGGCCCCGCGACCGGTCGAAGGCCACCTCGAAGCCGTCGCCTGCGACGAAGAAGCCCGTTGCGGACTCGTTCAACTCGAGCGGCCCCAGCTCTTCCACATCGAGCGTCGACTGCTCCGGGACCTCCAGCGAAAGACGAATCTGCTCCCAGGCCAGCTCGTGGCCGGCTTCGGCCCAGGGGAGCTCGTCGACGACGACGAGGGACAGGTTCAGCCAGTACTCGGCGCCCGGGCGGAGGGTCTCGGGCAGGCGGAACGGGATCCGGACGACACGGATGCCCCGGGGCGGGACCTCCAACCGCCCCACATCGCCTTCCTGAAGAACGACCCCGGACTCGGTGAGCTGCCACCTCAGGCTCAGGAAGCCGAGCGTCTGGAAGTGATACTTGTTCGTCAGCTTCACCTCGCCCCGGGTCAGGTCGCCGACTTCGAGCCTGACGAACTGTTGGGCCTTCTTGATCTCCTGGAGGGCGGGCTTGGGGGTGCGGTCGGGGAACACGACACCGTTGATGCAGAAGTTGCCGTCGTTCGGCTCGTCGCCGAAGTCACCCCCGTAGGCCCAGAAGGGTTCTCCCTCCGCGGTCGTCTTCGCCAGACCCTGATCCACCCAGTCCTAGACGAAGCCGCCCTGGAGCCGGGGGTGGGCCTCGAACACCTCCCAGAAGCGGGCGAAGTGGCCGCCCGAATTGCCCATGGAGTGGGCGTACTCACAGACGATGACGGGCCGCTCCTCGGGGTCCCGCTCCATCCGCTCCACCACGCCGTCGGGCCTCGGGTACATGAACGTGTTGATGTCGAAATGCGACAGCGAGTCCATCCACTGGAGCATGCTGTAGACACCGCCCGGGCTCCCCTCCTGGACCTCGCGCATCGAGGTGCCCATGTCGCGGCTCTCGTAGTGGATCGGGCGGCCGCTGTGGTCGCGAGCTCGAATCGCATCCGCCATGGCCACCAGGTTGTCGCCCATCCCGGCCTCGTTGCCCAGGGACCAGATCAGCACCGAGGGGTGGTTCTTGTCGCGCTCGACCATGGAGATGCCCCGGTCCACGATGGCCTCCCGCCACTCGGGCAGCTTGACCGGTGAGCGGTTCTCCTGGAACCACAGGTAGTGGCTCTCCAGGTTGGCCTCGTCCATCACGTAGAGGCCGTACTCGTCACACAGCTCGTACCACCGCGCCTGGTTGGGGTAGTGCGACGTACGCACGGCATTGAAGTTGTTCTGTTTCATCAGGACGATGTCGCGCACCATCGACGCCTCGTCGATGGCCCGCCCCCGGACTGGATCGAACTCGTGGCGGTTGACGCCCTTGATGTCGATGGGGGCGCCGTTCAGGAGCAGCTGTCCGCCACGGATCTCCACCTCCCGGAATCCGACCCGGGCGCTCACCACCTCGATCTCCGCGCCGTCGCTGTCCAGCAGAGCCACGGTGAGCGAGTAGAGGTGCGGCGTCTCGGCGCTCCACTTGCGCGGTCCGACGACGCTCGCCTCGAGCTCGACCGTTCGCAGCTCACCGGGCTCGATCCCTTCGGACAGAGGCTGCGTCTCCGACACGATCAGCTCCCCAGCGCCGTCACGGAGACGGACGCGCACGCTCAGCGGGCCCGAGGCCTCGCCGCGCCGGCTCACCACGTCGATGGCGACGCCGAGCAGCGCATCTCGATACTCGTCGTCGAGGTCGGTCACGACCTGGAAGTCGCGGACGTGGACCGCCGGCCGGGCGAGGAGAACGACATCACGGTAGATGCCGGACAGCCTCCAGAAGTCCTGGTCCTCGAGGTAGCTGCCGTCGGACCAGCGAATGACCTCGGCCGCCAGCTGGTTCTCACCCTCGTGGACCCGATCGGTGATGTCGAACTCCGCCGGCGTCATGCTTCCCTCGCTGTAGCCGACTCTCTCTCCATTGACCCACACGTAGAACGCCGACTGGACGCCTGCGAAGTGCAGGACGACCCGCATGCCGTCCCAGTCCGCGGGAACCGTGAAGCGGGTGCGATACAGGCCCGTCTCGTTCCGGTCATGAGGGACCCGGGGCGGGTCCGGGGGAAACGGGTGCTGGACGTTGACGTACATGGGTGTGCCCGAGCCCTCGAGCTGCCAGTTGGAGGGCACGGTGATCTCGTCCCAGGCGCTGTCGTCGAACCCGGTGCCGAAAAAGCCGCTGGGCGCACCGGAGCGACCCGGCAGGAAGTGGAAGCGCCAGGCGCCGTTGAGCAGGCGCCGCCAGGGCGAGCGTTCGGGTGCGAAGCCGAGTGCGCCGGCCTCGTCCGGCCAGGGCGTGAGGGTCGCGTGAGCGGGCAAGGTGTGGCGACCGAAGACGGCCGGGTTCTCCCAGTCCGGGACCGTCTCGATGGCGCGAACGGGCGTCCAGCTCGCGCCCAGGATCAGGGCGAGCAGGATCGAGGGGCGTCTGGGGCTCACGGTGGGGTCTCCTCATGCGGGCACCTGCACGGCGCTGGCCGAGACAGGGACCCGATCCGGGTGAACGGGGATTCTACGTCGCTCTTCGTCCTTCGTCCGTCCCCCGGGAGGCGCCGTGCTACCATGCGCCGCTGGGCGCTTTGCGCCCAGCCCGTGCGCCCGGCCCTCCCGACCGCGCGGGGGGGTTTGGAACGTCATGGACCGCGACCGGATCGGCAAATACAGAATCCTCGGCGAGATCGGCCGGGGCACCATGGGTGTCGTCTTCGAGGCCTTCGATCCGGTCTTGAAGCGCCGCGTGGCGCTGAAGACCATCTCGGTTCCCGTCAGCCCCGACGACGAGGTCCTCGAGCGATTCCGCCGGGAGGCCCAGGCCGCCGCCCTCCTGAACCACCCGAATATCGTCACGATCCACGACTACGGCGAAGAGGGCAAGATCCTCTTCATGGCCATGGAGCTCCTTCAGGGGCCGGACCTCCGAGACGCCATCGACAACGATATCCTGGGTCCGTTGACCCAGAAACTCGACGTCATGGACAGTGTCCTGGACGCCCTCGAGTACGCGCACAGTCAGCAAGTCGTTCATCGCGACATCAAGCCCGCGAACATCCACCTGGGCTCGGGCCGGCAGGTGAAGATCATGGACTTCGGCCTGGCCCGATTGAACACCTCCGAGATGACGCAGGAGGGCATCGTCCTCGGGACGCCCAACTACATGTCTCCCGAGCAGGCGCTGGGCGACAAGGTCGACGGGCGCTCGGACGTCTTCTCGACCGGGGCCGTCCTCTACGAGTTGCTGACGGGACACAAGCCCTTCGAGGCCGACTCGACGCCCTCGGTCCTCTTTCAGGTGGTTCACAAGGAACCACCGCCGGTGTCGCGCTGGACGCCCGGGGTGCCCGCGCCCATCATCGACATCGTCAACCGGGCCCTCACCAAGGACCGAAAGAAGCGGTTCGCCGGGGCGTCCGAGATGCGGGCGGCGCTTGCGGCGGCTCGAAGGACGGTGGCAGCCGGACAGGAGGTCTCGCCCTCGAGCTCGAGCAGCGGAAGCGCAGCGAGCTCGCTCGGTGTCCGCCGGCCGGGATCGTCGTCCGGCGGGCGGCGGGCGCGACGGCGCCGCTCCCGGGTTCCCCTGGTGGCCGCGGGGGCGGGGCTCGCCCTCATCGTCGCCCTGACGGTGACCGCGCTCTGGGTCACATCGCGGCTGCGGACGCCCGGGCCCGAAGGAGATAACGCCCAGGTCGGCGAGCTGACTCGAGCCCTGGTGGCCACCCAGGTACAGCTCGCACGGCGCGAGCTCGACGACAAGAACTGGACCGCCGCGGAGACACAGGCCCTGAGCGCGCTGCGGCTGTCTCCCGACCACCCCGAGGCCACCCGGACCCTGGAGACGGCGCGAGTCCGCCTCGGAGCGCTGGAAGCGGCCGTCACCACGGCCCGGGCCAACCTCGAGGCAGGCAACAACCAGGCTGCTTCGGAGCAGCTCTCCCGGGTGCTCGAGCTGGACCCCCGGCATCCCGCGGCCATCGAACTCAGCGCGCGGCTCAACACCGTCTTCCGGACCCAGGCCAGCGACGCCGCCGCCTTGATGAGCCAGGCCAGGGACCAGGCGGCCGACGGAGTCGCCGCCGGGAGCCGTGAGTTCGCGGCCGCCAACGCCACGGCCGAAAAGGCCGCCGCATTGGGGGCAAGCGAGGAGTATGCCGACGCCACCCGCCAGTTCCTCGAAGCCCGCGACGGCTTCGATCGGGCCCGGCGAGCGGCTGAGGTCCGCCGAGCGGCGGCGGTGCGACCCAGCCCGACTCCGGCACCGCCCGAGCTCACGGCGAGAGCCGCCGATGCGACAGACCCACCCGACTCCGGCGCCGCATCGGCGGTGGACCCCCCACCCCTCGTCGCGAACCCCGAGACGGAGCCGACCATGGCGCCGACGCCGGCCGTGCCCGCCCGGCGTTTCCTTGCGGGAAAGACCACCATCACCACGCCGTCGGCAGGAGGGCTGGTGGGGTTCGAGTCCGCCGACGTCAAGATGCAGCGCCCACCCCGCTTCGTGGGCAAGCTGGAGTTCGAGGTGCTACCGTCGGAGGTGCGGCCCGAGCAGCCGTTCGTCGTTCGTCTGTACGTCGTCAACGAGGGTCGCAAGACGGTCCGCATTCGCGGGCTCGAGCTCGTCACGATCGAGGACGGTCTTCGGACGATGACGCCGGCTCGGCTGCTCCAAAAGAAGGTGGACCCGCGTGTTCGGGCCCTGGTGGCCGAGTACACCAGCGTCTGGGCGCCGGTCGACACCTGGAGCCTCGAGGCCGTCGCCGCTGTGGACGGGGACGAGCTGGTTCAGAT
>CAXMOH010000417.1:0-7333 GCA_964194855.1 uncultured Hyphomicrobium sp. | reverse complement strand
TCGTCTCTCCTGATCGGCGTGGCCACACGGGGACATGCCCCGTACCGCCGGGTGATCACCCACGGGTTCACGGTGGACGGCGACGGGCGAAAGATCTCCAAGAGCCTCGGCAACGACGTGGACACCTCGAAGCTCATCAAGACCTACGGGGCGGAGATCCTGCGGATGTGGACCGTCATGGTCGACTACCGCGAGGACATGCGTTTCTCGGACGAGATGGTCAAGCGCGTGGCCGAGGCGTACCGCAAGCTCCGGAACACACTCCGGTACCTCCTCTCCAATCTCGGCGACTTCGATCCCGGGCGCGGCGCGGTGGCCGAGGACCGGTTGGAGGAGCTGGACCGCTACGCCCTCAACCGGCACCGCCAGGTCGTCCGGCGTGTTCTCGAGGCCTACGAGAAGTACGAGTTCCATGTGGTCTACCACCAGCTCGTGCAGTACGCCGCCGCCGATCTCTCCTCCTTCTATCTCGACGTTCTGAAGGACAGGCTCTACTGCGACCCGGCAGGCGGGCCACGGAGGCGGTCGGCCCAGACGGTGATGCACCGGATCGCCAGCGATCTGTGCCGCCTCCTGGCCCCGGTCCTGCCCTTCACCACGGACGAGGCGTGGCCCATGATCCCGGGCCCGACCGACGAGTCCGTCCACCTGGCGCTCTTCCCGGAGAAAGAGGACGTGGACGAGGGCCTCCTCGCCCGCTGGGAGGGTCTCCTCGAGGCGCGCGCCCACGCGACGAAGGCGCTGGAGGAGGCTCGAAACTCCAAGCAGGTCGCGGCCAGCCTGGAAGCCCGGG
This sequence comes from uncultured Hyphomicrobium sp., assembly GCA_964194855.1. Taxonomy (GTDB): domain Bacteria; phylum Acidobacteriota; class Vicinamibacteria; order Fen-336; family Fen-336; genus JAJDNS01. The sequence goes on along the minus strand of CAXMOH010000417.1, from coordinate 6,540 downwards.
TGAAGGTGACCGCTCCAGCCGCCGCCCTGGCGCCCCTGCGCGATCACGAGAAGGACAGCACGGTCTTTCCCGGCAACCTCGCGAACCTCTTCATCGTCAGCGGCGTTCGCCTGGAAGAGAACGGGGACGGACCGCTGCGAGTCGACGTGGAGCGGGCGGGCGGCTCCAAGTGCGGGCGCTGCTGGACGTTCTCCGAGAAGGTGGGCACATTGAGTCCGCCCGAGGTCTGTGAGCGGTGCGCGGAGGTCCTGGCCCAGGCATGAGACGACTGGCCCCCTATCTTGTCTTGCTCGGCGCAGTGGTCCTCCTGGACCAGGTCACCAAGGCACTGATCGTCCGCTCTTTCGACCTGCACGAGTACCGCCCGATCATCGACGGCTTCCTGAGCCTCAGCCACGTGCGAAACCGGGGCGCGGCCTTCGGGATCCTGTCCAACGCGAACCTCCCCTACCAGCCGGTGCTGCTGTCGGCGCTCAGCCTTGGCGCGCTTCTGGCCATCGCCTACTACTTCGTGCGCCTGCCCCCGTCGGCCCGCCTGCCCCGGCTCGCGCTGGCGCTGGTCCTCGGAGGCGCCATCGGCAACTTGATCGACCGGGTGCGCATGGGGTACGTCGTGGACTTCGTCCACGTGTTCTGGCGAGAGCGCGCCTGGCCCGACTTCAACGTGGCGGACTCGGCCATCACCGTGGGTGTCGTGCTCCTCATCCTGGACATGGTGCGCGAGTCCCAGGCGGGCAAATCCGAGGCCCCGGCCATCGATGCCGCGGCCCCGACGTCAGGGAGGATCGACTGAGATGCATCCGCGGCTTCTGACCATTCCGGAGTTCGACCTGCTCGGCTTCACCGTTCCGGCCTTCACGCTGCACACCTACGGCGTGCTCCTGGCCATCGCATTCCTGGCGGGGCTCTGGGTGGCCTCGCGCCAGGCGAAAAAAGCCGGGCTCGACTCGACCCGCGTCACGGACATGGCAGTCTGGGTCCTGATCGCCGGACTCCTCGGGGCCAAGCTGCTCCTGGTCCTCGTGGACTGGCGCTACTTCACCACGAGCCCGGCGGAGCTTTGGACCCTCTTCAAGAGCGGGGGCGTTTTCTACGGGGGCCTGATCGGCGGCATCATCGTCGCCTGGTGGTACATCCGACGACACAAGCTCCAGGGCTGGGCGGTGGTCGACGTCCTGGCGCCAGCGGTCATCACGGGCCAGGCCATCGGACGGCTGGGCTGCCTTGCTGCCGGCTGCTGCTGGGGCAAGCCCGCCCAGGTGCCGTGGGCGATCACCTTCACCGACGTCTACTCGGCCCGGGCCGTGGGAACGCCGCTCGACACGCCCCTGCACCCCAGCCAGATCTACGAGTCCGTCGCGGCGTTTCTCATCCTTGCATTTCTGCTCTGGCTGGCCCCGCGGAAGAAGTTCCACGGGCAGGTGATCCTCGCCTACGTGACGCTCTACGCGGCGACGCGGTTCGTGCTCGAGTTCTGGCGCGGCGACCCGGACAGGGGCACCTGGTTCAACGGTGCGCTGTCGACGTCCCAGCTCATCGGGATCGTCCTGATCCTGGGAGCCGCCATCCTGGCGCCCCGCCTCATGCGCACCCAAAGGATCGAGACGCCCGCCGCCGCGTAGAGCGGGAGGGGTCAGGTCTTGAATTCGCGCATCCGGTCCCGACCGGTTGGCCGGACGCGCAGGGCGGCGGGGTCGGGTAGGGGACGGAGACCCACACGCTGGTCACTGACGCGGAGGCGTCCGGCCTCCGGCTCGACGTCTGGCTGGCCCGCCGTCTCCCGTCGCAAAGCCGCGCACGCCTCCAGGCGCTCATCGGGCAGGGCCACGTCCTCGTCGAAGGAGCCTCCTCCCGGCCCTCCGACCGCCTTCGACCGGGACAGACCGTGGTCGTGCACGTGCCGCCCCCGGCTCCGGCCCTCCCGGAGCCCGAAGACATCCCTCTCGAAATCGTCCACGACGACCCGCACCTGCTGGTCGTGAACAAGCCCGCCGGGCTCGTGGTTCACCCCGGGGCCGGGACCCGGTCGGGGACCCTGGTGAACGCGCTCCTCCGCCACGTCAGCGACCTCTCGGGGATCGGCGGAGTCCTGCGTCCGGGGATCGTGCACCGCCTCGACCGGGGCACCTCAGGGCTCCTGGTGGTGGCCAAGGACGACGGGACCCACAGGGACCTGGTGAAACAATTCGCCTCCCGCCGGGTCGAGAAAGAGTATCTCGCTCTCGTTCTCGGCGTCCCCCGGGCACGAAGCGGTGAGATCCAGGCCCCGATCGGCCGTCACCCCGTCCACAGGAAGAAGATGGCGACCGGGGCCCCGAGAGGACGCGAGGCCCGGACCTCCTGGCAGCGCGAGGAGACCCTCGACGGGGCCTGCCTGCTGCGGGTGCGCATCCACACGGGCCGCACGCACCAGATCCGCGTCCACCTGGCCTCGATTGGCCATCCGGTGGCCGGCGACGCCACGTACGGGGGCACGCGGACGCCGTCCTCACGTCGTGCCGCGGCGCGCCAGGCCCTCCAGTCGCTGGAACGACCGGCTCTGCACTCCGCACGCCTCGCCTTCGTCCACCCGGCGACCGGTGAGCGGGCGGAGTTCGAGGCCCCCCTGCCGCCCGACCTCGCGTCCGTGCTCGAGCGGATTCGCGCGGCCTGAGCAACCCGGGGTCAGGTCGGGGTCAGGTCTCCCCAGTCTCCGAGAGTGCGCCTGCTATCATCCAGCCGTGAGTAATGTGAAATCGAAGGGGCGCGTGCTGGGCCACGAGCGCGTCTACTCTGGGCGCGTTCTCGACCTGGACGTCGACGACGTCGAGGAGCCCGGTGGCATCCGAGGCCGACGCGAGGTGGTCCGGCAGCGAGGGTCGGTCGCGGCCCTCCCGGTCCACCAGGACGGGCGCGTGGTGCTGATCCGCCAGTACCGCTACGCCGTCGACGAGCAGGTCTGGGAGGTCCCGGCCGGGCGCCTCGATCCTCCCGAGAGCCCGGAAGAGGGGGCCCGCCGCGAGCTCGAGGAGGAGGTCGGGCTCCGGCCCCGCTCCCTCGAGCCTCTGCTCGTCTTCTGGCCCACACCGGGCTTCTGTGACGAGGTGATGCACCTCTATCGGGCCACGGACCTCGAGCAGGTCCCCCCCCGCCCCGAGGCCGACGAGAACATCGAGGCGGCCATCTACTCCCTCGAGGAGGCTCGGGAGATGATCCGCCAGGGCGAGATTCGCGAGGGCAAGACCGTCGTGGCGCTGCTCCTCGAGATCGAGCGCCGGAGCTAGCTCCCTCATCTCCCCGTCACATTCTTCTCACGTAGCGGTCAGGCGGGTCCTCCAGCGCGGCCTAGCTTGTGGAGTGGAGGACGAACCCATGAGCCCTAGCCGACTGCTGGCGGTGATATTCATTTTCTGTTGCACGTGCGTCGGGTGGCTGATCCTGGGGAGCTCGATCGTGCACCGCAGCGGCGAGGCCGACCATCACCTGGCCCTCGAGGTGGCCCAGCTGTGGGGAGGGAGGCACGAACAGCTTCCGCCGGAGGTGTGGGTCGAGCGACCGGACACGAAGGTCGAGACCATCCAGGAGAAGAGGGAGGACGGAACCACGTCGACCCGGAAGGTCACCCTGAAGATCACGAAGAAGAGTCCCGTGCCCCTCGACTCGACCCGCATCGACGTCGCGTTCGAGCTGGACCCACGACGCAAAGGGCTCCTCTGGTACGCGACCTGGGGCGCGGAGTATCAGGCCCGCTATCGGGTCCACAATCCTGACGACGTCCCGCGCACGCTGGGGCTGAGGGTTCCCTTCCCCTCCTCGGAGGCGATCTACGACGGGTTCCGGATCCGCTTCGACGGCCGGGACCTGTCCTTCCAGGGCGACCTGGCAAAGGACGCCTCCGCACGCGTGTCCCTCCCGCCTCGGACAGAGGGTGAGATCGAAGTGGCCTACCGCACCCGGGGCCTCGGTCCTTGGACCTACTCTTTCGGGACCGCCGGGGTCAGCCGGATCCACAACTTCGAGCTCACCATGAAAACGGACTTCAAGGACGTGGACTTTCCGGCGGGCACGCTCTCTCCCACCACGCTGGAAACCGAAGGGGCCGGGCGGCGGCTCACGTGGACCTTCGAGAGCCTCGTCACCGGGCAGAAGATCGGCCTCGACCCCCCGACGCGCCTCAACCCCGGCCCGTTCGCCGCCCGGGTGACGTTCTTCGCCCCGGTGGCGCTCATCTTCTTCATGAGCGCCCTGGTGATCCTCGGGATGGTCCAGGGCCCGTCCCTCCACCCGATGCACTGGTTCTTCCTCTCGGCGGCGTTCTTCTCCTTCCACCTTCTCCTGGCCTACCTCGTAGATCACGTGAACGTCCACGTGGCCTTCGGCCTGGCCGCCGTGACCAGCGTCTTCCTGGTCGTGAGCTACCTCCGGGTGGTTGCCGGAGTCCGCTACGCCCTCGCCCGGGCCGGCCTGGCCCAGGTGGTGTTCCTGGTTCTCTTCAGCTACTCGTTCTTCCTGAAGGGCTACACGGGCCTGACGCTCACGATCGGAGCCGTCGTCACCCTCTTCGTCCTGATGCAGTCCACGGCCCGGGTCGATTGGCCCACGGTCTTCGCCAGGGAGTCGGACCCTCCCCCAACCCCCCGGACACTCCCCACAGTGTAGGAAAGGCCTGCGGCAGACAGACGATGGGGTCAGGGTGAGGTCTTCGGAACGTCAAGGCGGTGGAACACGGTGTACTCGGCGACGGGGCGACGGTCGTCGCCCGAGACGAGCTCCATGGCGAAGACCAGATCCCGGGGGAACGTCTCGGAGAAGTGGTGCTGGCAGGCCACCAGGATCTCTCCACGGGAGGCGTCGAAGGGCACGTCGTCGAGCCGTGCGATCGGCTCGCCGCCGGGTGTCCGCAGCTCGACGTCGACGCGCCGCGCCTCACCGAGATCGGCCCCCCCCATGCGGAGAACGAGTACCTTTCCGGACGAGGGGTAGACCACCCGGGCCACGTCTCCCGGGGCCATGGCCTTCACCTGCGAGACGAGCCCGGCGCCCTCGAGGGCCTCGAAGCGCGAAGCCGACAGGACCGGCGGGACCACGCGGCCAATCGCGGTGGCCAGCCCGGCGAGCTTCTCTCCCTCGGCCGCGCAGGCCGCACAGCTGAAGAGGTGGGCTTCCAGCCGGTCTTCGTCGTTCGCCTCCAGCTCACCGAGCAGGTACTCGAGCAGCCGCTCGGCCGGAATCGGAGCCGCACAAGCCTGGCTCATGAGGGTTGGACCTCCACGCACTCACGCAGCCGTGCAATGGCCCGGTGCCGGATCACCCGAACGTTGCCCGCCGTCGTGCCGAGGATGGCGGCGACGTCGGCCGCCGTCTCTCCCTCCTGAAAGAGCAGCTGCAGCACCCGGGCATCCCGGGGCGGCAGGGCCCCGAGGCACTCCTCGACGCGACGGCTCTCGACCATCTCCCAGGGCGGCACCACGGCTTTTCCGAACTCGACAGACAGCCGGCGCTCCGTGTCTTCCTCGCGCTGCCGGGTCCTGCGCATCGAGTGGGCCACGTTGCGGCACGTGCCAAGCATGAAGCGGTCGATCAGCTCCAGGTCCTTCACCCGGTCGGCGCGCAGGGCCTCGATCACAACCATCATGACTTGTTGTGCCAGATCTTCGGCTGCCGTTACATCGAACCGCAAGTGCCTGAGCCCGTACAGCCTGGCCCGGTTCAGGAATCGGTGGCACAGCTCGGCCTCGTGGACCGGGGCGTCCTCGCCCCCGGCCACGATGCGGCGGGCCACATCGGCATCGGGCGATGAATCGGGCTCGTCCGGCGGGATCACGGACAAAGTCTATCCCGCCGGGTCCGGGGTGTAACGCCCTGGACGCTTCCGGCACGTATTGGGAAAGGAGAGTTCAATGGCAACGACGATCACCCAGACGGGAACCGACGTGAGCGAGATCGCCACCGGATTGTTTCGCATCAGCACCCCGGTGCCCCCCGAGGTCATCCCAGGAGGCTTGACCTTCAATCAGTTTCTGCTCGTGGACGAGGAGCCGCTGCTCTTTCACACGGGGCCGAGGGGCCTCTTTCCCGCGGTCCGGGACGCCGTGGCCGGCGTTCTGCCGCTGGAGCGGCTCCGCTGGATCGCGTTCTCGCACTTCGAGGCGGACGAGTGTGGCTCGCTCAACGAATGGCTGGCGGCGGCACCCCGATCACAGCCGCTGTGCAGCCAGCTCGCCGCTCTCGTGTCCGTGAACGATGTCGCCGACCGTGCGGCGCGAGGCCTGGCTGACGGGGAGACGCTCTCGCTCGGGCGCCGCACCGTGCGCTGGGTCGACACGCCGCATCTGCCTCACGGGATGGAGTGCGGCTACCTCTTCGACGAGACGGACGGCGTGCTCCTATGCGGGGATCTCTTCGCCCAGCCCGGCGCGGGCATGCCGGCGTTGACGGACTCGGGCGACGCGATCTGGGAGCCGAGCGAGGCGATGCGGCAGGGGTTTCCCTACGCGCCGATTCGGGACGCAGAGGAGGTCGTGGAGCGGCTGGCGCGGCTGGAGCCGCGGGTGCTGGCCT
>CAXMOH010000416.1:0-4494 GCA_964194855.1 uncultured Hyphomicrobium sp. | reverse complement strand
CGTGCAGGTCACGCTGAAGAGCCAGGAGCAGGCGCGCCGCGACGCGATGCCCGCCCGGTACACCAACTCGGCAGGACAGGTGATGGTCCTCTTCGAAGGTATGAAGATCCGCATGGGTGCCTCGCGGCGCGACCCGGGGCGGCGGGCGAACGAGCCCCTGCGCGATGTCGAGCTCGTGCGACCTTTCTATGTGGCAACGACCGAGGTCTCGAACGCCCGGTTCGGCCGTTTCATGTCCGCCCACGACTCCGGCCGCATGGGCACGCAGGCCCTGAACGTCGATTCGTACCCCGTGGTGCGCGTCACCTGGGCGCAGGCCGCGGCCTACTGCAACTGGCTCAGCCGGAAGGACAAGCTGCCGCCTGCCTACGAGAGCCGTGGCGGCACCCTCGTGGCCCGGGCGCCTCTCACGAAGGGCTATCGCCTTCCCACCGAAGCGGAGTGGGAACGGGTGGCGCGCTATCCGGATGGCCAGGGGCCCCTTCGGTACCCCTGGGGACGGGCGTTTCCCATTCCGTCGGGCGCCGGCAACTACGGCGACGCCGCCGCAGCCGACGTGCTGCGACGCACCTTGCCCAACTACGACGACGGCTATGCGACCACCGCACCGGTCGAGGGACTGGCTGCAAACGCGGCGGGCGTCTTTCACCTCGGCGGCAACGTGTCGGAGTGGACGAACGATTTCTACGCCATCACGCCTTCGGTGCCGGGCCGTGTGGTGACCGACCCGACCGGCGCTGCGGAAGGCGAGTACCATGTGATCCGGGGGGCGAGCTGGATGCACGCCACCGTCACCGAGCTGCGGCTGAGCTACCGCGACTCCGGAAAAAAGGCCCGTGCCGACCTGGGTTTCCGCGTCGCGCGGTACGCGGAATAGATAAGGAAGGGGATCGGGCATGAAACCTCGCCACCTCCTGTTCGTGCTGCTCGCCGTCGGCGCCATGGCGGTCGCTGGCGATCAGGCTGTGTCGCCCCCGGGAGACAGCGCGCCGCCGGCGCAGGAGGGGCCGGCCCCGCCGAAGCCCACTCCCACGCCGGCCGCCTCCCCGACCCCCGATCCCGAGAAGTTGCTCGAGGAGTTCGTGCCATCGGAGGAGGTCCCTGCCGACCGCGCGGTGGCCTTTCCGGTGGACATCTAGAGAGAGGGGCCCATGAGAAAGCCGCAGCCCGGCGACTTCACCTACCAGGTCGCGTCCCTCGTCCTCGCCTTCGTCGTGGTCCACGCCTTCTACGTGACCATGGTGCGTCCCAACGCCGACGCCGTCCTGGCCGAGCAGGCCCGGCTCATGCGGACGAACCCGGAGTACGTGCAGGAGCGTTCTGTCTGGGTGGTGATCAAGGACTTCGAGCAGGAGGCCACCTTCGTCCTGGCCCTGTGGGCGCTGGCGATCATGGGCGCGAAGTGGCTCACTGCCTCGCGGGAGCGCCAGCTCCTCGAGCAGGAGCTCGTGCCGGTGGCAGCGGGCAGCCGCATCCTGCCCGAGGACGCGCGAGAGTACGCTCGCCAGATCCAGGCGCTGCCCGAGATCGAGAAGCGGCTGCTGCTGCCCCGCACCCTCCTGGCCGCTCTCCAGCGCTTCCGCGCCACGCGAAGCATCCAGGATTCGTCAGCAATCGCGGGCGAGGTGTGCCAGGCCGAGTCGGACCGTCTCGACTCGGAGCTGGCGATGATCCGCTACATCGCCTGGGCGATTCCTTCGATCGGCTTCATAGGCACGGTTCGGGGCATTGGTGATGCGCTGCAGCAGGCGCACCGAGCGGTCCAGGGCGACATCTCGGGGGTGACCGCGAGCCTCGGCACCGCCTTCAACTCCACCTTCATCGCGCTCCTCCTGAGCCTCGGGATCATGTTCGTGCTCCACCAGCTCCAGCTCCGCCAGGAGCGGCTCGTTCTCGACACGGAGAGCTACGTGGACGAGCACCTGCTCCAGCACCTGCAGGCGTAGGGACCAGGCCGATGGGACACGCGCTCGCCTTCGACGTGACCGACGCCGGCGTGCTGGGCATCGGCGAGGGAGGCAAGCTCGTCGGCCCGAGCCCGGGTTTCGCCGTGGCCGATGGAGAGACGCTGCTCGTGGGCGAAGAGGCCTTCCGCTCTGCTCGCCTCCGGCCACGCTTCGTGATGAGCCGTTTCTGGGAGCGTCTCGACACCGAGCCCCTCGGGCGACCCTTCCCTCGGGGCCTCACCGCAGCGGATCTCGTCCACGCTCATCTCGAGAGTCTCTGGGAGAAGGCCGGGAAGGGTGTCGACGAGGTCGTCCTGGCCGTGCCGGGGAGCCTTGGCTCGGAGGCGCTTGGCCGGCTCCTGGGCATCGCCCACGCTCTCGAGATGCCTGTCGCCGGCCTCGTCGACACTGCGGTGGCCGCGACCACCGGAGGATTCCCCGGCGAGCGCTTGCTCTTCGTCGACGTTCACCTCCACCGCGCCACGGTCAGCGAGCTCCGGCAGGGCGAGGAGATCGTGCGTGATCGAGTGGTCACCATCGATCGATGGGGGCTCGACGAGCTGCACGACACGCTGGCCCGGCGGATCGCCGAGAGATTCGTCCTGGGAACACGGTACGACCCGCTCCACGCTGCCGAGACAGAGCAATCCCTCCACGACCACCTGCCCTCGTGGATCCACCGCTTTCGGGACAACGAGCGGGTGTCGCTGTTGCTCGGGGGAGAGGGGCGCGATCACGAGGTCGAGGTCTCACGAGCGGAGATCGAGGAGTGGGCGCGGATGTACGCGGAGGAGCTCGCCCAGAAGGTGAGTCTCCTCAAGCGTCCCGGGGAACCCACGACACTCCTCGTCTCGGCCCGGGCGGCCCGGGTGCCCGGTCTCGTCGGGCGACTCTCGTCCATGCGTGGAAACGAGGTGGTGCTGGTGCCCGAGCAGGCGGCGGCGGCCGGCGCGCTCCGCGAGCGGGAGGCCCTTCGCCCCGGGGGAGAGGGCGTGCGCTTCCTCACACGCCTCGCCCGGCGCGAGCGCTCGCCGGACGACCGCTCGGTCGGAGGCGGGGCTCTCATTCGACCGCCGGCCGTGGATCCGGCTCCCCCGGTGGGAACCCGGCACCGCCCGACCCATCTTCTCCTCGGGCATCTCGCCCGGCCCCTCACCGCGGAGGCGCTGGTCGTCGGCACCGCTCCTCCGGAGGGCAGCCGCGGGCTGCGCCTCGACGGAGAGACCACCGGGATCTCACGAGCCCATTGCCGCTTCTTCGAAGCCGGCGGCGAGGTCGTGCTCGAGGACTCGAGCTCGTACGGCACCTTCGTCAACGGCGAGCGTGTCGTCGAGCGGGTGGTCGTGGTCGCCGGCGACCGCGTGCGGGTGGGAAGCCCCGGTGTGGAGCTGCTCCTCATCCTCAGCGAGGCAAAGGACTGATCGGTGGCCCGCAAGAGGCGAGACACGAACATCTTCAGCCTGGCGCTGCTCGACTGCATCACATGCGGCTTCGGGGCCCTCATCCTCTTCCACATGATCGTCGCCGCGCGGGCCGGAGCGACCGTTGCGGACATCACCGATGCTCTCGAGTCCGAGGTCACGATGCGGGAGGAGGAGGTCCTCGAAGGCCAGGAGAACCTCGTGGAGATCAGAAACTCCCTGCGAGACATCGAGCGACAGCGGGTCATCACACAGGGGCTGTCGACCCGGCTTCTCGCCATGCTCCGCGAGATCGAAGAAGAGCTCGCCACGTACGACAAGAAGAACATCGCCAAGCGCGCGCACCTCAACAAGCTCAAGGCCGACCTGAAGTCGCTCGAGGAGGGGGCGAAGCGGCTCTCGGGCGGGCCGCCGACCGAAGAGGTCCCGGGTCCCAACATCCGCAGCTTCGTTGGGGACGGCGACCGCCAGTACCTCTCGGGGCTGAAGGTGGGCGGCGAGCGCATCTTCATCCTGGTCGACGCCTCCGCGAGCATGCTCGCCGACAACATCGTCAACGCCGTCAGGCGGCGTTTCCTCCCCGACAACGTCCGCATGCGCGCAAAAAAATGGCAGCAGGCAGTGAAGGCCGTCGACTGGCTGACGACCCAGATCCCGAGAGAGTCGAAGTTCCAGATCTACACGTTCGACATCCGGGCACGACCGGTGCTCGAGGGCACCGACGGCGTGTGGCTCGAGGCGAAGGACGCCGTGAAGCTGAACAAGGCGATTGCCGTGCTCCGTCAGACCGCCCCCATCGGCGGCACGAGCCTCTATCACGCCTTCGCCGCCGCGAAGGCCATGAACCCCCGTCCCGACAACATCCTCCTCCTCACGGACGGCCTTCCCACCCGGGGCGAGAAAGCGCCGCGGCGCGCGACCATCTCCGGCAAGGACCGACTCCGCCTCCTGGAGCGGTCCCTCGACGCGCTGCCCAGGGCCGTTCCGGTGAACACCATCCTCTATCCCATGGAAGGGGATCCCATGGCGTCCCCCGCTTTCTGGAAGGTGGCCATGGCCACGCGGGGCTCGATGATGACCCCTTCGAGCGACTGGCCATGAGGAAGCGCGGCCGCCGGGACGTCGAG
>CAXMOH010000415.1:0-4029 GCA_964194855.1 uncultured Hyphomicrobium sp. | reverse complement strand
TCGGTCAGCGACGGGGCCGCTCGGGTCAGTAGAGTCGGGAGAGGTAGTCATCCATCTGGCGCATCCAGAACGGCCACTCGTGACCGCCCTCGGGCCCCCAGTCGTCTACGGAGTGCCCGATCCCACGAGCCGAGAGAACCTCCGACAGCTGATACGTCGGACCCCGATCCTCCCACGGCCCGGTGCCGGTCACAAGCCGGATGTCGTCGTTCGCGAGCTCGCTCACATCCGCGTCCGAGAGGCCGGGAACATAGTCGACGGGGTTGTTGTAGTAGAAGTTGTCGTCGTAGTCCCCGTCCATGTAGCGCTTGAGATCATAGACGCCCGAGAGGGCCAGACACCGTCGAAAGACGGTGGGGTGCTTGAGCAAGCTGTTGGCGGCGTGGTAGGCCCCAAGCGACGCGCCCGTCGTCGTGATTCCGATCCCCGGGCTCTGGCAGTGGTCGTAGATGAAGGGCACGACCTCTTCGACGATGTACCCCTCGTACATCGCCTGGACCCAGGAGCGATGGCGGGGGTGCGCGCCCTCGTTGTCCCAGCTCTCGTCGTTGACCGAGCCCACGCAGAACAGCTTGACCTTTCCGGCATCCACGTGGTGGCCGATGGCGTCCAGCATCCCCATGCGCTCGGTCTCCCACTCGTCTCCCCCGCTGGTCGGGAAGACGACGAAGGGAGACCCCCAGTGGCCGTACACACGAAGGCCCATTCCCCGGCCGAGCCGGGAAGAGTACCAACCATGGCTTTCGACTTGCACGAGAGATCCGGTGGGGGGCTACCTGAACCGGCGCGCGCCCGCCATCGACGAGGGGGCGACGAGGTTCTGCAGGAAGACGGCATTCGACGGGGTTTTCTGGAGCTTGTCGATGAGGAACTGGGTCGCCTCGAGGGGAGACAGATCGGCCAGCGCCCTGCGCAGCAGGTGCCGCTTCTGCAGCTCGTCCGGGGAGACCAGAAGCTCTTCACGGCGGGTCCCGGAACGGAGGACGTCCACGGCGGGGTAGATGCGCCGATCGGCTATCGCCCGATCGAGGATGAGCTCCATGTTCCCGGTGCCCTTGAACTCCTGGAAGATGACCTCGTCCATCCGGGAGCCCGTATCGATGAGAGCCGTGGCCAGGATGGTCAGGCTTCCCGAGCCCTCGCAGTTGCGAGCGGCCCCGAAGAACTGCCGGGGGAACTGCAGAGCACGGTTGTCGATGCCGCCGCTCATGGTGCGACCACCGGGCCCCATCTCCCGGTTCGACGCTCGGCCGAGCCGGGTGAGGCTGTCCAGGAGGATCACCACGTCGCGGCCCGCTTCGACCAGGCGCTTGGAGCGCTCGATCGCCAGGCGAGCGAGCTTGATGTGGGCGTCCGAGGCCGAGTCCGAGGTGGAGGCGAGCACCTCGGCGGGCACCACCCGGCGGAAGTGAGTCACCTCCTCCGGACGTTCGTCGATCAGCAGCAGGATCAGGTGCACATCCGGATGCTTGGAGGCGATGGCCACGCCCAGGTGCTCGAGGAGCGTCGTCTTGCCCGCCTTGGGCGGTGAGACGATCATCCCCCGCTGCCCGTGCCCGACGGGTGCGATCAGGTCGATCACGCGCAGGCTGATCTCCGAGTCCTCGCCAGAGAGGGCAAACGCCCTGTCCGGATTCACGGAAACCAGGTCCTGGAAGTGCGGCAGGACCTTGTACTCCTCTGGAGTGAGGCCTGCTGCCTTTTCGACTTCTACGAGTACGCGGCGACCGTTCGCACCATCGCGGGTGAGCCCTTCGACTTCCACCCCATCGCGCAGGCCGTTGTCCCGGGCGACGACGTAGGGAACGACCACGTCGTCACGGTGTGACAAATAGTTTTGAGCGACCTGCCTGACGTATCCCCCCGCTCCCTCGGTTAGCTCGACCACTCCCTGAATCGGCGTGGTCGGCCCCTCCGTCGGAATCGGAGCCTGGCGGGGATCCCTCGATCCTTTCGATCCTTGCTGCTGACCGTTGGACCTGTCGTTGCGATGGTGACGACGTCGCCGCGAGTGCCGCGGCCCTCGCCTCAAGGCAGGGCCGCCCACCGCGAATTGAACATCGTCTCCTCCGGTCTCCGACTATGGGGCCTTCGCCCCCGGGTTGTCAAGCGAGCCTCGGGCCAGGAGTCTGCGCGGTGTTTCGCTGCTAGGGTTGCTCGCCGGGCAGGAGCGGGCGGAACGTCACGACGTAGCGCTCGCCCCGATAGCAGACCGAAGCGGGATTGGCGCCGCTCGGCCAGCGATCGGCGTCATCCGCGGCCAGAGACCGCGGCGCAGCCAGAACGTCCTCGAACGGCACCGGGAGAAGCCACTCGCGGCACCCGCCGAGAAGCACACCCTCCCGGGCGGAAAGCGCGTAGGTGTTCGGTGCCCAGGGCCGCAGGCTCGGATGGTCGAATTCCAGGAGATCCGTCACGAGCGACGCGAGCGGGTGCAGCTCGGGCGGCGCCGTCCTGGGATCGCCGGAGATCACCACGTCCCGGGCGCCGTCCTTCAAGACGCGGAGGCGGTAGCGCTTCGTCGCATCGTCGCCGAACGAGACGGTGGGATTGAGAAGCCCCGCCTTGCGCAGCTGCTTGACCCGGCTCTCGATCCCCTTGGCTTCGTTCTTGCTCAGCTGGCCTGCGTAGATCGCCTCGCTGCCTCCGATGAAGACCGTCCTGTCGCGACGCAGGACGAACCGCGGCGGCGCGGCGGCGGGAATCGTCCCGGGCAGGCTGATGGCAGCCTCGAGAACGAGTGTCGCATCGGGGATCTCGCCCGCCTCGGCCAACGTCCCGGCGGCCAGCGCGACCAGGGCGAGGGCTGAGAAGACCCGCCTCACGATCCCATCCCTTCGGGGCCCACGGTCCGGTCGCGACCCTCTTCCTTGGCCTCGTAGAGCCGTATGTCGGCGGCCTTCACCAGCGTCAGATCGTCCTGGGCGTCGTGCGGGAAGGTGGCAACACCCCCGCTCACCGTGATGCGGTCCGGCGGTTTTCCCCCGTCTCGCGTGAAGGCCTGGGCGGCGATCGCGTTCCGAAAGGTCTCGGCGAATCGCCAGGCGTCGGAGGCGTCGGCGCCGTACAGAAGCGCCACGAACTCCTCCCCACCGTAGCGGGCCACCACGTCTCCCCGGCGCCCCGTCTCTTTCAGGATCTCCGCCACCTTCACGAGCACTCTGTTCCCTTCCTGGTGTCCACGGGTGTCGTTGTACTTCTTGAAGTGGTCGATGTCGAACATCACCAGGGCAAGGGGATCGCCGGTGAGCTGGGCTCGTTCGAGCTCCAGAGAAAGGCGCTCGCGGAAGAACCCGTAGTTGTAGAGGCCAGTGAGAGGGTCCGTGATGGCGCGATGGTGCGTCCGGCTCACCCGCCAGGTCAGGCTGCGGACGCGTTCGAGCTGGAGCCAGAAGAGCTGCTCGAGGATATCGGGCCGCTCCTTCAGGAACTGGCGGAACCCGTCGGCGGGAATGAGCCGCACGCGGGAGTCGCCGGGCGCCCGCACCGTGGCCGAGCGGGGCTCTCCGTCCACCGCCGCCATCTCTCCCACGACCGAGCCGGGGTAGAGATGGCGAAGAATGATCTCCTCTCCGTCCGGCGTCTGGTGTGACACCTCGAGGCGGCCCTCGAGGAGGAGCACCACGTATTCGCCGGGGTCGCCCTCGCGCCACAGAGTGGTCCCGGCCTCGAGGGTTCGTTCCTTGCCGAGGGGCCCCAGGTCTCCGAAGGAGCCCGGCAGAGCCTGGACAAAGAGGGAGGGCTTGTCGCCGGGCTCGGTCACAGCACCCTCATCATACCGCCGCAGAGCAGGTGTCAGGGAGCAGGGCGGGTGTAGAGGTCGATCACCTGCTCGAGTGCCCGGCGGCAGACCGCGCAAAACTCCTCAGATCGGGTGAACATCATGCAATTGGCCTGGGGACGAAAGTATCCTTTGGCCTCGTAGTTCGCTCCCTCGAAGGCGCCGACTGAGTGCGCATGGGGCCCCTGTGCAAGAAGCGCTTCGACCCTTCCCTGCTCTTCGCGGAACAGCGCCTCCATCTCCTCTTC
>CAXMOH010000414.1:0-19823 GCA_964194855.1 uncultured Hyphomicrobium sp. | reverse complement strand
CTGAGGCGGCCGCTTCAGCCGTCGCACCTTCTTCTCTTCGGCGAGGATCCCGCGGCTCTCGGCGATGTCGACCCCTCGGACCGGATCGCGGGACAGGATCGTCCAGGATCCCCCATCCGGGTCAAGCATTACCCGGCGTATCTCACGCTCCCTGCTCGTCCTGACGGCGATCTCCAGGGGCAGAGGCGCCGGAAGCCCCAGGGGCTGCACCTGGAGCGTCGTCTCGAAGCCCTCGTGCGTCCGTTCGGTGCGTGAGGCCCATTCGAACGTGGGGATGCCCGTGCCGTAGATCCAGTGTTCGAAGTGGGCCTCGAGCGGGCCTTCTTCTCGACGAAGAACCAGCGCTCGTTCCGGCGTTCGATCAAGAGGCGCCAGGAGTCCACCCTCGCCGTAGGCTCGGTGGCGACGAAGATCCGCACTTCCGCGGCCATGCGGACCGTGTCGACCACGTGGCGTGGTTGGCTCACGCGGCACGGCGATCGAGCATGGTGCCTGGTCCGGTGGGCCCCCTTTCACAATAGTGCACAGGTGACCGGGATGGCGAGCCTACGAGGCGTTCTATAATCATTGCTGACGTCTTCTCGTTCGAAAGGTTCCCCTGATGGCATCCTCCGTTTCGCTCGCGGCCGCCTTCGTGGCCGGTCTCGTTTCCTTCATCTCACCCTGCGTCCTGCCCATCGTCCCGGGCTATCTCTCCTTCATCAGCGGCGTCAACGTCGCGCAGTTCAAGGAGGGTGGCGCCCCGAAAGACCTGGTCCGCCGCGTGGCCCTCACGAGCCTCGTCTTCGTCCTGGGCTTCTCCACCGTCTTCGTGGCCCTGGGCGCCGCCGCCACCTACGTTGGCTCGTTGCTCCTGGAGCACAAGCGGACCCTCGGTGTCGTGGGTGGGGTCATCATCATCATCCTCGGGCTGCACACCGCCGGCGTCTTCAAGATCAACTGGCTCCTGTCCGAAAAGAGAGCCAACGTCCAGTCCAAGCCCCTCGGACTGATCGGGGCCTACGTCGTCGGCCTCGCATTCGCCTTTGGCTGGACCCCGTGCATCGGCCCCATCCTGGGCGCCAGCCTGCTCTTCGCCTCGCAGCAGGAGACGGTGACCCAGGGCGTCGTGCTTCTGGCCGCCTACTCCGCCGGCCTCGGTATCCCGTTCATCCTCTCCGCCCTGGCCGTCAACTGGTTCTTCAAGGTGTTCGCGCGCCTGCGGAACTCTATGCGGGCCATCGAGATCGTCTCGGGCGCGATGCTCGTGGGCGTGGGCCTGCTCCTCGTGACGAACCGCCTGACCCTGATCGCCCAGTGGTTCACCAAGGCCTTCCCCTCCCTCGCCAACATCGGCTGAGGCCGCTTGCCGCCACCCCCCACTGGGGATATGGTCAGAGGATGCGTTGTCGACTCTTTTTCGCCCTGGGGATAGTGCTTCTGCTGGCCGCCTGTGGCCCCGCCCCGAACACGTCCCAGGTGAAGGCCGCCCCTGCCTTCGACCTGCCCGACCTCAACGGAGGGCGGCTCAGCCTGGCCGCCCTCGAGGGCAAGGTGGTCGTGGTGGACTTCTGGGCCACGTGGTGCGGGCCCTGCATCAAGGAGATCCCGGAGTATGCCGAGTTCTGGCGGAAGAACCGGCCGCGGGGCGTCGAGGTCGTGGGCATCGTGATGGACTCGGGCTCACCGGACGACGTCCTCGATTTCGTGAACGAGTATAAGATCCCCTACCGGCAGCTCCTGGGGGACGAGGAGATCGCCGCCGCCTTCGGAGTCAACCAGGGATACCCCACGACGTTCGTCATCGACGGCGAGGGCAAGATCCGCACGAAGATTCTGGGCAGCCCGCCGACGAAGTTCGAGAAGCTGCAGGAGACCGTGGAGGCGGCCCTCGAGGGCTGAGCGCCCCCACTTCCCGTTCGAGGTGATTCCCGTGAGCGTGACCAAGGAACAGGTGCTTTCTGCCCTGCGGGACGTGCAGGACCCGGATCTCCACAAGGACATCGTGACCCTCGGCTTCGTGAAGGACGTCCGGATCGAAGGCACCGAGGTCGATTTCACCGTCGAGCTCACGACCCCGGCCTGCCCGGTGAAGGAAGAGCTGAAGGCCGAGGCCGAGGGCAAGGTTGCAGCACTGGAAGGCGTCACGGCCGCCCGGGCCGAGATGACGGCCAACGTGAGCACCCGCGGGGGCTTCGGGCGTCAGGCGATTCCCGGGATTCGGAACATCCTCGCCGTGGGCGCGGGCAAGGGGGGCGTCGGGAAGACCACGACCTCGGTGAACCTGGCGGTCGCCCTGTCGCAGCAGGGCGCCCGAGTCGGGCTCCTCGACGGCGACGTCTACGGCCCCAACATTCCCCAGATGCTCGGGCTGAGCGGCGCTCCCGAGGTGGTGGGCGAGAATCGCATCCTCCCTCCCGAGGCCCTGGGAATCAAGGTCATCTCCATGGGGATGCTCGTTCCCCCGGATCAGCCGATCATCTGGCGTGGGCCCATGCTCCACGGTGCGGTTCAACAGTTCATGCGCGAAGTCGAGTGGGGTGAGCTGGACTATCTGGTCGTGGACCTGCCCCCCGGCACGGGCGACGTGGCCCTGTCCATGGCTCAGAGCGTGCCGATGGCAGGCGCGGTCGTGGTGACCACGCCACAGGGAGTCGCCGTGTCCGACGTGCGCAAGGCCGTCGGCATGTTCCGCCAGCTGAACATCCCCGTGCTGGGCGTGATCGAGAACATGAGCACGTTCGTCTGTCCCCACTGCAGCGAGGAAACCGAGATCTTCGGCTCGGGCGGGGGAGCGAAGATGTCCCGGGACCTGGACATCCCCCTCCTGGGGGACGTGCCGATCGACACTCGAGTGCGCTCCGGGGGCGACGAGGGCCGTCCGATCGTCTCCGCTGCCCCGGAAGCCCCGGCGGCGAAGGCCTTCATCAGCCTGTCGAGCAAGGTGGCGGCCCAGATCTCGATCCAGAACACCCGGGTGCTCAAGGTCGTCCAGGCGCCCTGAGGTCGACTCCGTCTCGAAGCAGCGGCGGTGCGACCGGCAGCCCTCCGGGCTGCACGGCATGTCGTCGGGTCTCATGACGGTTGTGGTGTGCGAGCACCAGTACTGCGCGTTGGGCGAGGAGACGCGCATGTTCACGTGCTCGCGAAGCAGGGCTAAACTGCGGGTTCCATGACCACCCCCTCGAGGCGATTCCTGCCGTATCTCGCTCTGGGCGTGGTGTGGGTCGTCTGGGGCTCGACCTATCTCGCCATGCGGGTCGCGGTGAGCGAGATGCCCCCGCTCGGGGCGGCCGCGGTGCGTTTTGGGGCAGCGGGGCTGGCGATGACTCTGGTGGCCCTGGTCGTCGATCGGCGCCAGGGTCGCCCGAGCCCGAGGCAGCTCCTCGAGTATGCGGCGATCGGCATTCTGCTTCTCTCGGTCGCCAACGGCCTGGTCATGTGGTCCGAAAGGACCATCCCGAGCGGCATCGCCGCTCTCGTCGTGGCGACCGTGTCCGTTTGGCTCGTCCTGCTCGACGGGCTGCGTCCCGGGGGGCAGCCGTGGACGGCTCGGGTCTGGCTGGGAACGGTCATCGGGCTGGCCGGTGTCGTCCTTCTGGCCCGCCCCGAGGGCGAAGTCGCAGCTGAGCACTGGCTGTCCATAATGGGCCTTCTCGCCGCGTCTCTCGTATGGGCGGTGGGGTCGCTCTCTGCCCAGTCGGTGACGAAGCGGCTGCCTCTCGCCACCGCTGCAGCCACCGAGATGCTGGCTGGGGCTTTCGTCCTCGCGCTGGCGTCACGCCTGTTCGGGGAGGATCTCTCGGACCTCTTCGGGGCGTCGCCCCGGGCCTGGGGTGGCCTGGCCTACCTCGCGGTGGTCGGTTCCCTGGTCGGCTTCACCGCCTTCGCTTATTGCCTGAACGAGCTGCCCGCGAGCACCGTGAGCACGTATGCATACGTCAACCCGGTGGTGGCGGTTGCCCTCGGGGCGCTGATCCTCGGCGAGGTGCTCACGCCCGGGCTGCTCGCCGGAGGGGCGCTCATTCTGATCGCGGTCATCCTCACCACGATCCGTCCGCGCAGAGGTCAGTACAGCAAGTAGGGCTTGCGTCGCCGTCGGAATGCGGCCTGCTGGCTCGCCCAGGCCCGCGTGAGCCTCCTGGGAGAGCGACCCGACTCGAGCGCCTCACGGATCGAGTCCGTACCGCAGAGGATGTCGATGGGGAGCTTGACGGTCTCGTACTCGTAGGGAGGGTCGCGCCAGGCAAACCGCTCCGGGTCCTGCTTCCTCGCGTGGTGAATCAGGAGCAGGTACGTCAGGAAACCGGAAAAGCGCTTCCTGTCCTTCACGTGCACTTGCACCCCGTGGCACAGCCGGCCCGCGTGCTTCTGGAACGTCGGCGTGAAGGACGTGGGGCGGAAGCCGACACCGTCCAGGCGTTCCTTCTCGAGGGCTCGGGCGAGGGCGTGGCCGTCGAGCCAGGGAGCACCGACGAGCTCGAAAGGGCGGGTGGTGCCTCGCCCTTCCGAGAGGTTGGTGCCTTCGACGAGGCAGCCGCCGGGATAGACGAAGGCGGTGTCCGGCGTCGGGATGTTCGGCGAGGGGAGCACCCACGGGAGCCCCGTGTCCTCGAAGTGCATCTTGCGCTGCCAGCCGCGCATCCGGACGACCTGCGGGTCCACGTCGAGGCCCAGCTCCTCCCGAAACATCAGCGCCAGCTCGCCAGGCGTCATGCCGTGGCGTACCGCCAGAGGATGCATTCCCACGAACGAGCGGTAGCCGGGGTCGAGGACGTTCCCGTCCACGACGTCGCCCCCGAGGGGATTCGGGCGATCGAGGATGATCACACGCTTGCGCTGGCGAGCGCAGGCCTCGAGCACGTGAAGCATCGTGTAGATGTACGTGTAGTACCGGGATCCCACGTCCTGCAGATCGATCACGACCGCGTCGAGACCCTCGAGCATCTTCGGGGTCGGGACGCGGGTCTCGCCGTAAAGGCTGTAGATCGGGAGCCCGCTCCGGGGCTCGCTCGAGTTCCCAACTTCGACGAGGTCCTGTGCGTCGGCGGAGATCCCGTGCTCCGGCCCGAAGAGGGCCACGAGCCGGACGCCACGCAGTCGCCCGAGAACGTCGGAGGCGGGCACGAGGTCGGCGTCGATCGACGCGGGGTTGGCGACGAGGCCGACGCGGAGTCCCTTTGCCGGATGGGGCCTCCCGCGGAGCACCTCGAGACCCGATCGCACTCGGCGGGCCATTTGCTTACTCTGCGTACTCCAGCGTGAACGACGCCGGTGAGCGGCCCTCTCGAGTCGCAGTCCCGCTGATCGAGTTCTCCTCGAGCGCCCCTTCGAACTTGTGCGCCTTGCCCTGGAGGTCGACGGTGAAGTGCACGGTGCCGCGGCTGAAGGCGATGTCGCGGAGCGGCGAGCCCAGCTCGATCGATC
Organism: uncultured Hyphomicrobium sp.; assembly: GCA_964194855.1. Classification (GTDB taxonomy): domain Bacteria; phylum Acidobacteriota; class Vicinamibacteria; order Fen-336; family Fen-336; genus JAJDNS01. Next base: position 14,417 of record CAXMOH010000414.1, on the reverse strand, counting down.
CGCGCCACGTCTTCATGGAGCCTGTGACACCCTTGTCCGCCACCTCGATGAGCACCTCGAAGCGGCGAGTGCCCGTGTCCGGATCGTTGATGTTGCCCTGCCAGCGCCCGTTGATCGCCACCTCCTCGCGCGGCGCGCGGTTGGAAACCACGAGCGCCGCCTGGCTGAGCGCCTCAGCCATGGTCTCGGTTGGGGGGTACACGATGCTCGTGGCAATTCCCCGGCCTCCCGAGCGGCGTCGCGCGGCAGAGTAGATGTCGATGAACACCCGCGAGCGTCGGGAGCGGGCCAGCATGTGGAGCGGGCGTTCCCTGTACAGGAAGAGGCCGAAGTAGTCCTGCAGGAGGGCCGCCCAGTGTTGAGCGAGAGTGCGGGCTCCCACCCGTCCGCCCGAGCGCGATCCGGATTCCCAGGCCCGCGAGTACGCGGCAGCATCCTCGGCGGTCGCCGTGAGGAAGGGATCGACCTCGCCGGCGACGGCCACCGAGGGAGCGGGTCGAGGCCGGTACTCGATCTCGATCTTCTTCGAGCGCGCCGAGGCCACGAGGCGGTTCAGGACGGTCGACACCTCCGCCGCGCGCAACGCCGTCGACTCGCTCGTGCCCGCTCCGCCGAGGAGCAGCACCGGTCCGATTCGCGTCGACACGAACGCCAGCGGCTCGCCCGGGTAGCGGGTGACCGGCGCCGCGAAGAAGCCGGGCGTGAAGCTCGACGTGGTCGATCGCGAGACGAAGTACTGCACATGGCCGGAAGAGGCTCGACCTCCCACGGTGACCACAACGGGGACTTCCGGAGACTCGGAGAGGGGAATCTCCGGGGCCACCGCCGCGATCTCGTTGGTCGATGCGGTGAGCACGAGGCCCGGAGCGCCGCCGAACGTCACGGCGTTGCCAACTGGATCGGGGGCGAAGCCCCGTCCCTTGATCACCACGCGCTCGCCCATCGGCCCGCGAGCCGGGGTGAGCTGCAGGACGAGCGGGGACCGGCCCACGTACAGCTCTACAGGCTCCAGTACCGTGCCGCCGGCCTGAACGACCAGCTCCGTCCTCTGTCCCTCGGTCAGTTGGAGGTCGGGCATCACGACCCGGAACCCCTCTGCCGTCGCTTCGGTCTCCACCGGGGTTCCCCCGATCGTGACCGACACCGGCTCGGCCAGGCTCTCGCCCCTGATGAGGATGGCCTCCCCCGGCAGCGCGACATCGGGCTCCAGGGCGCTTACGTGCGGCGTGCCCGGGGGCGGCGCCGCCTGGGCGGGCTGCGTGGACTGCGCCGCAGTCGGGGGCGGTGCTGGTGCTGCGACCTCCGGCCCCGGCCGAAGGAAGAACCACCACCCCGCGGCCCCAAGAGCGAGCACGAGGACGAGTCCGCCGGCGACCGGAACGATCGGTATCGATGAGCGCTGCCTTCGCCGCCCCTGCCGCGGGCCCCTGGCTCCTCGCCGGGCCCGTGCCGGCGGTGGTGCGAGCGCCGGCGGCGGCTCCGACAGCAGCGGAGCGGGCTCGGCGTCGGTGCTTCCCTCCGGCTCGTCGGAAGTCGCCAGTGGTATCGAAGGGAGATCGGTCTGGTACTCTGCCGGCGGCGGCGCCGTGAGTGGGGCGGCGGGCGGCACCTCGGCCGCTGGCTCCGCCGGCGCTGGCGCCTGCGGCGGTGTGGGTGGCAGCGGGCTGTCGAAAAGCGCCCCCCCCTCGTCCGCTGGCACCTCTGTTGCCTCGAGGGGCGCGCCGTCGTCGAAAGGCCCTTCCTCGGCGGCCAGGATCTCCTCTCCCGTGAGATCAGCCTCGGCGCCCGCGGGAGGAGCCGGGGCGGGCTCGCTCCCAACCACCGGCAGCGCCGTCGGTTGCCCGTCGCCTTCGAGAAGCAGAGGCGAACCCTCGGAATCGTCGATGAGCAGTGGTTGCTGTTCCTCGACCGCAGCGCCGAGGGCAGGCCCGCCGGCGACGGGGCCCGCCGCAGCGCCGGGGAGGCGGACCAGGAGCTTCGCGCTGCCCTTGGCTCCAGGTGGGCCGAGGCAGATCCGATCACCCTCCTGCAGGGGCTGCTCGGCCTCTACCTTCTCTCCGTTGACGAAAGTGCCCGTGGCGCTGCCCGCGTCCGCGATGATGAGCCCGGCCGTGCCGAACGCCAGGCGGGCGTGGTGGGGCTCGACGTTGCCGAGCATGATCTGGACGTCGGCGTCCATGCTCGACCCCAGGACAAGCTCTTTGGCCGTCATGGCCAGCGGATACGTGGTCCCGTCGAGGGGCCCTCCCGTCATCACCAGCGTTGGCTGGGTCACGCCTTCGGACACGAGGCCACCCCCCGGAACAGACAGAAGGAAAAGGAGATCCTCCGTCTCTGGCGAAGATTTCACCACACGCCCTCGGCGCGTGTCAACGATCGTTGACACGTTCGGTCCCGGGTGCTAGCGTCCCGAGCGGGCACTCTGAGCAATCCATGACCACTGTTTCCTCCAAAGCGCAGCAGGCTCCTCCGCCCGAGAGTGTTCTCCAGCAGCTCCGTATCCCCTTCGTCCGCCGAGCAAAGCTCGTGCGGGGCGAAGGCGAGGAAGAGGCGTTCGTCATCGATATCGGGTTGGCAGGAGTGTTCGTCGAGCGCCCCGAGGCACTGCCCCAGGACGAGACCCTGTCGATCCGCTTCGCCTGGCCGGGAAGCGAGAGACCGTTCGAGGCAACCTGCCGTGTGGCCTGGTGGCATCCCGAGGGCGAGTCGCTGAGCTCCAAGTCTCTTCCGCCCGGCGGCGGCCTTCAGTTCGTCGAGATGTCCGAGTCGGATGGAGATCGGCTCCGGGTTTTGCTGGTGGAGTACTGCCAGCAGGAGCCACGGGTGCGCCGCTTCCTGCGTCACTGGCCCGCGGCGGAGAGTCAGGGAGACGACCCCACCGCAGGCTGACCCCGCGAGATGGCCCGCGTCCGTGTCGTCCTCGTCCGGCCGGAAAGCGCCGCCAACGTCGGCGCCAGCGCTCGACTCGTTCGCAACGCGGGCCTGGACGGCCTCGACCTGGTCGCCCCCGGCGACTGGCGCAGCGTCGAATGCTGGCGCACAGCCTGGGGTGCTCACGAGGTGCTGGAGTCCGCCCGCGTCTTCGCCGATCTCGTTTCCGCCCTCGAGGGAACTTCCTTGGCCGTGGCCCTGACGGGCCGGCGCCGCACGGGCTCTCTGCCCATGGACATTCGCGAGGCCGCGCAGGAAGTTGCCGCCCTCGGGCTGGAAGAGGTGGCGGCCGTCGTGTTCGGCCCGGAAACGAGCGGCCTCTCGAACGAAGAAGTGGCGGCGTGCGGTTGCCAGGCGCGCATCTCCTCTCACCCCGACCAGCCGTCCTTCAACCTCTCGCACGCCGTGGCGATCGCGTCCTACGAGGTGCACCGCGCTCTTCAGCGAGGCGGGGGCGAGGGGCTGCGTCGCGCCACCCACGGCGAGAAGGAGCGCCTTCTCGCGCTCCTGCAGGAGGGCCTCCTCGCCATCGATGCTTTCCCCGCTGCCAGGGCCGAGGGCCAGCTCCGGGAGTGGCGGGCGCTCGTCCACCGCACCGACGTCACCCCGCGGGAGCTGAAGCTCCTCGAGCACATGGCGCGCAAGATGGCCGCGTCCACCGCGCGCTGATGGCCGAGCGCCAGGAGCCCTTCGCCGACGTCGAGGTCCAAGACGGCGGCTTCTCCATTCCCGAGCTCAAGTGGCGCGAGCTCGTCTTCGTGGGAGCCCTGCGCGCCGAGGGCGAGCTCTGGGTGCGCGATCCTTCGAGACCGCTCCCGCCCTTCCGGACACCGGACCTGTTCCCGGCCGGCGTGCGCTTCTGCGCCGAGCGGCACGGGGCTCGCGTGCTCGTCCGTCCGGAGCCCGGCTGAGTGCTCACGCCCCCCCGGGGGGGCTTCGTTCGACAATCACCCTATAATCACCCCGTGGAGGTTTCCCCAGGCGACGCGGCGCCCCGCATCCTTTCGAGGCCGGAGCACATCGTCTCCCGGAAAGACATCGACCCCGATGCCCTTAAAGTCCTCTACCGCCTGAAGAACCACGGTTTCGTCGCCTACCTGGTCGGGGGTGGTGTCCGCGACCTGCTCCTGCGTCGCCGACCCAAGGACTTCGACATCAGCACGAGCGCCCACCCTCAGCAAGTGCGCAAGCTCTTCCGCAACAGCTTCATCGTGGGCCGGCGGTTCCGCCTGGTCCACGTTCGCTTCGGCCGCAACGTGGTCGAGACCGCCACCTTTCGCAAGGCCGCGGAGCCGGAGGCGGGCGACACCCTCGTCCGTCGCGACAACACCTTCGGAACCCCCGAGGAGGACGCGTTCCGACGCGATTTCACCGTCAACGCCCTGTTCTACGACATCGCCAACTTCTCGGTGATCGACTGGGTGGGCGGTCTCGAAGACCTGGAGGCGCGTCTCATCCGAACGATCGGAGACCCAGGTGTCCGCCTTTTAGAGGACCCGGTGCGGATGCTCCGAGCAGTCGCCATCGCGGCCCGGCTCGACTTCAAGATCGACAGCGACACGGTGGAGGCCATCCGGGCCCTGAGGGGCGAGATCGTTCGGAGCAGCTCGGCCCGCATCCTCGAGGAGTTTTACAAGATCCTGCGCATGGGCCGTTCCCGTCGGACCTTCGAGATGCTCCACGAGTACGGGCTGCTCGCCTACCTCCTGCCGGAGGCCGACGCCGCCATCGGCCAGGGTGGCGAGGCTCTCCTCGGAAGCCTGTCCCGGCTCGACGGCTACCGCAACAGCGGGGCCGATCTCGAGGCGCTCACCAATCCGCTTCTCACCGGGTCGCTCCTCGTCCCCCTCGGCGTCCCTCTGCGCCGCATGCCCACGTCCGCCCCGAGCTGGCGGCGCAGGGGCCGCAAGGATCAGCCGGTGGAGGACCTGGCGAGCGAGATCGCCTCTCTTGGTGGGGAAGAGGATCCCGAGCCGACGAAGTCCTCCGCCCCGCCCCCGTCGGTCCTGCCGTTCGCGCGGCGCGACCTCGAGCGGCTGCGCCTGCTCCTCGCCGCCCAGCGACGGCTGCGCGAGATGGACGCCCCGGCGTCGGCCCGGCAGGCGCTGGCCACCAAGACGTATTTCGACGACGCGCTTCGCTGGATGGAGATCCACGGAGGCCCCGAAGGGCATGAGCTCGCCACCCGGTGGCGCCGCATGCCCCGGAAGGCGGACGAGTCCGCGCGTGACGTGGGGCCGGCGCGGGACGAGCCCAGGTCCCCGCCCGGCAACGAGCCCAAGTCCCCGCCCCGCAAGCGCCGCCGCCGGCGCCGCCGTCGGCCCGGCGCCTCGAACACCGCGCGGGCCTGAGCGACAGCAAGGTTCCCAGGAGGTGCATCGGACATGGACACTCTCTCTGACGCAGAGATCACCCAACGACTCGCCAGTCTGCCCGGATGGGAGCGCCACGGAAGCCGGATCCGTCGGACCTTCAGCTTCGACGACTTCAAGGGCTCCATGGCCTTCGTCAACCGCGTGGCCGAGCTTGCCGAGGCTGCAGACCACCACCCGGACGTGGACATTCGCTACTCGAAGGTGACCCTCACCCTGAGCACCCACGACGCCGGTGGCCTCACCGGACGAGACTTCGATCTCGCGGGCAAGGTCTAGACGTGAAAGCCCTGGTCGCCGGGGCCGGCGGCCAGCTCGGGCGTGAGCTGGTCTCGGCGCTGGGCAACCAGGTGGCCTGGGCGGGAGATCGCTCGGAGCTCGACGTCACCGACGACGACGCGGTGGCGTCTGTCCTGGAGCAAGTCCGCCCCGACGTCATCTTTAACGCGACGGCCTACAACAGGGTCGATCTGGCGGAGACCGAGCCCGACGTCGCTCTGGCTGTGAACGCGCTGGCCCCTCGCACCCTGGCGCTGGCCGCCCGTGAGACGAGTGCTCTCGTCGTGCACTTCTCCACCGACTACGTCTTCGACGGTGAGTCGACCCGCCCCTACCGAGAAGACGACTGCCCGAGACCCCTCGGGGTCTACGGCGTGTCGAAAATGGCCGGCGAGCAACTGGTCACCGGAGCCGGCGGCGAGCACCTGATCATCCGGACGAGCGGCGTTCTCGGCCGCGGGGGGAGCGAGCAGAAGGGGGGATCGTTCGCCGGGCGGATCCTCGCCAGGGCCCGGCAGGGGAAGCCACTTCGGGTCGTCGCCGACCAGACCTTCGCACCAACCTGCGCTGCCGACCTGGCTGCGGCGACCCTCGCCCTCGTGCGCACCGGAGCTCGCGGGCTCGTCCACATCACGAACGCGGGCTTCTGCACCTGGCATGAGCTGGCCGAAGCCACGCTCGCCCTGGCCGGGATCGACGTCCCGGTGGAAGCCATCGAGTCGGCGCAGCTCGCGCTTCCAGCCCGACGTCCCGCCTACTCGGTGCTCGACACGCGCCGCAGCGTCGAGCTCGGCCTGGAGCCGCTGCGCTCCTGGCGCGAGGCGCTTGCCGACTGTGTCGAGCCGTCCGAGGAGCGGTGATTGACGCGCTTGGACCTTTCCGATACGCTCTTTCGGTTGTCCGTTGGGCGGTTAGCTCAGCGGTAGAGCACTGGTCTTACACGCCGGGTGTCACAGGTTCGAATCCTGTACCGCCCACCAGGATTTCACCCGAGGGCCCGTGCGCACACCCGCGGGGTGGTAGTTCAGCTGGTTAGAACGCCGGCCTGTCACGTCGGAGGTCGCGGGTTCGAGTCCCGTCCACCCCGCCAAAGTGCACCCCTCGTCGCCGACTCCAACCCGCGACGTCTTCATCCAGACCGGTCGCGGGTTGGCGCCGCGCCGGCCCTGACGAGGGCCGCCGCCGCACCTCGACCTCGCTAGCGCTCGGGCGTCCGGCCCTCATGACTGCCGAGGGGCTCGATAGGAGGGCGTCCAGTGACAGAGACCGCACAACCGGGACTTCAGCGATATCTCGCGCTCGACGCCTACCGTGGCTTCATCATGCTCATGCTCGTCTCGCACGGGTTCGGCTTTGGTGATCTGAGGGGGGATCCGACGTTTGGCGCGATCGCCTCGTGGTTCGAGCACAAGGCGTGGGCGGGGATCACCTTCTGGGACCTGGTCCAGCCGGGCTTCATGTACATCGTCGGCGTCGCCATGCCGTTCGCACTCGCCATTCGGATGCGGAAGGGCGCCACGTTCTCCGACAACGCCAGGCACGTGGCCATCCGCTCCCTGAAGCTGATCGCCCTGAGCCAGCTTCTCTACATGGGCGGCTCCGAGCCGTACCGGTTTCAGATGATCAACGTGCTGTGCCAGATCGCGCTCACCTACTTCCTTGTTTTCTGGATCATGCGTCTGCGCTTTCGCTGGCAGGCGGTGGTGGCCCTGGCTCTCCTCGTGTTCCACACGGCCTTGTTCCATCTGTTCCCGGGTCCCGACGGGCCGTACTCGCAAGAGGGCAACATCGGGCAGGTCATCGACAAGGCGATCATGGGCTACAACTATCCAGGCCTGTGGGTGGGCATCAACTTCATCACCAGCACGGTGACGACACTGCTTGGCGCGTGGACCGGGATGCTGCTCATGCGCAGCACGGACCATCGGCACATCGTCAAGATGCTGGCGGCCGGCACGGCTGGCAGCTTTGTGCTCGGGCTCGCGATCAGTCCCTGGAACCCGATCGTCAAGCGCATCTGCACGGCGTCGTTCACGCTCTGCAGCGCCGGGTGGGTGCTGCTCGGAATGCTCATCTTCTACCTGGTGGTCGAGGTGAAGGAGTACCGGAAGTGGACCCACCCGCTGGTGGTCATCGGCGCGAACTCGATCTTCATCTACGCGGTCAGCGGCTGGATCCTCCGCGGTTGGCTGGAGCGCGTCGTGGGCGTGATGACCGGCGAGTTCCTGTTCATCGGAACGCTCGCGCCGGTGGCTCAAGCGCTGGCGGTGCTGGCGGTGATGTACTACATGAACGACTGGCTCTACAGGCGCAGGATCTTCCTCAAGGTGTGATCATAAGCTACGCCCCGCAATGAGCCATCGCCGCCGCTGCGGCCATGCGCCCCGGGTCGGGGGCGAAGGCCGAGGTGAGACGGTCGGCGAGGCCGCGGAGGCGGTCTTCGGAGCCGTCCCCGGACAGGCGGCGTGCGAAGGCGGCGAAGTCGGCCTCCATCTGGTCGAGCTCGGGGCCGGTCAGTAGCCGAAGGGCCATGGGGTAGAGGATGTTGTCCTCCTTGAGGATGTGCTGCCGCAGGAGGGGCACGAACTCGTTCGCGTTCGTCAGCAGGGTGCTCCTCTCCGCGTCGTCGAGGACGCCCTCACCCTGGCCGATCTGGCTCATTGCCGAGACGCGGGCGCGGCCCTCCGTGTGCTCGTGGAGCATCACGGCCAGCGGCCCGCCCTCGACTGGGAAGCCCCGCTCGATCATTCTCTGGAAGAGGATGTCCTCCTCCTTCCCGTGGTGGCACGCGTCGGCGAAACCGCGGAAGAAGGTCGCATACTCCGCCACGAGCGGTCGCTCGACCGCCATGCCGTCGTCGACGGCAAGGGAATAGCTCTCCAGCGACCCCAGAATCTGCTCGATGAGCCGGTGTTCGTTCATCAACACTTCAATTGGCTTGGACACGGCCCTGTCCCCCTGTCTGTTCCTTCTATTTCCTCGCGTATCGGGGCGGAGCGCCATGACGGTCGTCAGGTCGGAGCAGAAGGGCTCCTCGTAGACGCGGGGTCCGAGTCAGCCTTCGTCGCGTCCCGGCGAGCGTCGATGCAGCTTGCGCTCTCCCCGCAGGCGCTTGTGCCGCAAGCGCCTTTCGACGGCAGCGGAGGAGGGTCGGGTGCGGCGCCGGGCCCGGGGGACGACCAGGGCTCGGGCCACCAGACGGCGGACCTTCTCCCGGGCGTCCTCCAGGTTGCGGGCCTGGTCGCGGGTTCGCTGGCTGGTGACCAGGAGCCGGCCCCTGGAGTCCCGCCGACCGGCAGCCAGTGCCTCGAGCCGTCCCCGGGCGGCGTCGTCGAGGCCGGCGATGCCGTCCAGGTCGACCCGCAGCTCGACCTTCGAGGCGACCTTGTTGACGTTCTGGCCTCCCGGCCCGGAGGCGCGGACGGCACGCCACGCGATCGCTCCTGAGGGGATCCGAACGCCCCTGCTGATCCGGATCGGCTCGGCCATTTTGGGACCGTAGACTCCATGGTTAGTCGCGTCAAGCTTCCGTCGTGAGCCTCGCACGCCCGTCGTGAACCCCCGTTCGGCGAAGGGAAAAACGGCGGGACAGTATGGTAGGCTTGCGCGTCTCTAGTAGCCGTTGAGTCTGGCGTTCGTCGGCAGAGGCCGTCCAATGAGGGGCGGTGTCGGGATCGTGAGCGCGCAGGCGACGTAGCGCACTAGGAAGGGCCGAAGGAGGCCTGACGTTCATGATTGAAGGCACCGTCAAGTGGTTCAACGAGTCCAAGGGTTTCGGGTTCCTCTCCCAGGAGGGTGGACCGGACGTTTTCGTCCATCACACTGAGATCCGGACCGATGGATATCGGACCCTCAACGAGGGTCAGAAGGTTCGTTTCGAGGTGGTGGACAGCCCCAAGGGGCCCCGCGCCGCGAACGTGACCCCGGCGTAAGCAACCACGAAACGACTCTACTAGAGGCCCGGGGCCATGCCCCGGGCCTTGCCTTTTCTGGTCCGCTACTCCCAGCCCCCGTACATCGGATTCGGCACGACGAAGAACCGGTCGCCGAAGTCGCCGAACGCCTCCTCGCCCCGGCTCCGGACCGCCAGGTCCAGGGCAGGAAAATCACGGAGGTTGTCCCCCACGAAGATGATGACCTCGAGGGGCGGGAGGCCCGCCGAGGTGGTCCCTCGAGCGACCGCCTCGAATCGCGACGCCTTGTCGCTCGGTCCATCCTCCGGCCGGCACAGCATCACGTCGTAGGCGAGATCGTGGGCGGCAAACACGGCCTCGGTGTCCGGGCACTCGGCCTCGCGGCGGTTGGTCACGATGGCGACCCGGCCCCCGAGAGCTCTCACTCGCCCCAGGAAGTCCCGGGCTCCGGGAAGAGGGACCGCCTCGCGCCGCTGGGTCCACGTCCGCCAGCTCTCGGGAGTGAAGGCAAGCCCCTGTCTTTCGCGCTCGACCTGATAGAGCGAGTTGTCGATCAGGGTCTCGTCCGCGTCCGACACCACCGCCCACGTGCCCGGCGCACGGCCCACCGCCGCCTGCTCCACCCGAGCGGTCGCGGCTCGGAACACCTGGAGAAAGAGGGCGCGGTGCTCCGCCGAGTCCCGCACCCAGCGGACGGCCTTCGAGCTGCGGAAGGGCTCCTGGACCGACGAGGGCCGGGGAGTGCCGGCGACCGGTGGTGAAACGGTCGGCGCCGTGGCGCGGCACGCCGGCGTGAGGGAGAGGACGAGGAGCAGCAAGAAGCGCGGCATGTTCTCAGGCCTCCTGACGGCAGGCGATGGGCGCCCCCTCCGGGGTCTCCTAGAGAAGCTTCAGAACCAGGAACCCGCCAACGAGGAGCGCCAGGAAGGCCAGGGCCGCGAGGTCGAAATGCTTCTCGAGGGTCCGGCGCACCGGCGCACCGAAGACGCGGAGTATGGTCGCCACCAGGAAAAAACGAGCTCCCCGCCCGATCGCCGAGACCAGCACGAACGCCGCGAAGGGCATGTGGGTGGCACCGGCCGCGATCGTGGCCACCTTGTAGGGGATGGGCGTGAACGCGGCGCCGGCCAGGAACCACACGCCCCAGGTTCCGTTGTACAGCTCCACCACCCGTTCCCAGTGATGCTGCGCGTGGTAGAAGTCCACGATGGGCTGACCCGCCGTCGCCATGAAGCCATATCCGATCGCATACCCGAGCAGCGCACCCGCCACGGAGCCGAGGGTCGCGAGGCCGGCGGCGCGGAGCCACCTGGCGGGCGTGGCGGCGACGATGGCGATGAGCAGGACATCGGGAGGGATGGGAAAGAACGAGGACTCGGCAAAAGCGATCAGGAACAGAGCGATCAGGCCCTGGGGCGTTTCCGCCCAGTGCATCGTCCAGTCGTACAGGCGGCGCAGGGCCCGCCGGGGCCAGTTGATCGCCGAGAGGAGAGCGTTCGACACGAGACACCGATCCTAGCAGACCGTGGCGGAAGTGCTCCGCGAGCGAGGCCGAGAGAGTTTTCGTCAGCTCAAGGCGCCGAACCGCAGGAATACCGGGAGTATTCCGAGGTTCGGCAACGAAGCGCTGGCGGAAAAGATCCGGCCTCGACGCGGTCTGACTTTCGCCACGGGCTGCTAGCACGGCGCTCGTGCCAGCTCTCCAGCTCCGATCCCTCGAGCTAGGGACGTGGATCGGAGCCGGCCGCCGACCGCCGCCCCCGACGTCGGGCTGGCCAGGCTGCAAGGGAGCGCTGGCGCTTCGCAGCCCGTTGAAGCGCCAGCCGCCGATCGGCGAGGCCTTGCAGCAACGCGCTCGTCACCTCTCGTGCCGCACGGTTCACGGCGCGGGAGCTCGGTCGGTAGGTGATGCGGACGCAGAAGGCCACACTCGAGTCGGGGGTGGGCGCCACGCCGATGTAGTTCACATGGTACCCCTTGCGGTACTCGGCCGCCGTGCCGGTCTTCATCGCGATGGGGAATCCGCGAGGAGCGGTCCCGGTCCCGGTGCCGTAGAGCGCCACGGCTCGCATGGCCCGAAGCAGGGGCGGTACGGTGCGCGGGCCGATGACCCTTCGGGCCTGCGCCAGCTCGGCCACGCGATCGGCCAGACCGACGGGCCCGCTGACGCCTGCCACCAGGCGGGGCTCGGGCATCGAGCCTCCGTTGGCCACGACCGTGGCGAGGAGAGCCGCGTGGAGCGGGGTGATGTCCGACTGGGTGAGCCCGATCGAGAGGTCGGCGAGCTGCCGGTCGTTGCGCGGCGGCGAATGGATGCGCCCCGCCGCTCCCAGGAGCGCTGGCGGCTCCTCGTCGAAACCCCACCGCCGCAGCTCCGAGGCGAGACGCTCCTTGCCGATCCGAACCCCCAGCCGTGCGAAGGCCGTGTTGCAGCTGATGGCCAGGGCGTGGTCGAGCCCGTCGAGCGGGCCCGCCCTCCAGGAGCACCAGAGAGGCTTGCCACCGAAGCGCTCGACACCCTTGCACGTCGTGCGTCCGATGGCGGCGTCGGGATCGATTCCCGATCGGTAGGCGGCGGCGGCGGTCACGACCTTGGAGATCGAGGCCGGCTCGCGTCGCTGGGTGAACGCCGCCGCCCCTTCCCTTGCCCGCGTCCGGGGGTCGCTCACCGCTGCGAGCACGGCCCCCGTGCGCGGCTCGAGGAGGACGATCGTGCCACGCCAGCGGCCGAGCGCGGCCAGGGCGAGCCGGGCGAGATCGAGATCGAGGGTGAGCCGCAGACCTCCCGATTGCGCCGCAGCCCGGATGTCCTCCGGAGGCAGCCAGAAGGGCGTCGCCAATTCCGGCCGCGCGGAGAGTCGTCGCCGTGGTGGCGGGGGCTGGCGAAAGGGAGGCAGCAGCAGGGGATCGAGATCCTCGGCAAGTGCCAGGCGCCCCTCCGAGTCCAGGGCGCCCACGAGCGTGCCGCGCCGGTCCCGAACGATGGCCGAAGCCCCGAATGCCCGAAGCGCCAGCGCCTGCTCGAGATGGCGGCCGAGGGGACGGCTGGCGAGCGGGACCGGGCTCGCCGCGGCCAGGCGCCCTGCTTGCTCCGCGTCCCCGTTCTCCAGAGCGAGTGCCGCGGAATAGAGCGAGCCGAGCGGGTGGCCGGCGCGGAGCAGAAGCTGTGCCGCCGCCCGAGCTCCCTCGAGATTCTCGCGCTCGAGGGCGGTGTCGATCAGGGCCGTGGGAGCAAGGTCGTCGAGGTCGGAGAGGGCGGGTTGCGCATCGGTGCGCCGTCCCTGGAGCGCCAGGGCCAGGGCGAGCCCGGTCTCGGCTCGTCCCGTCCAGGGCCAGCGCATCTGGCGCCGGAACTCCGCCTCGGCCCCGGCGGCGTCGCCCGCGAGCAGCCGCTCCCGTCCCCGCTCCCCAGCGGTCGAGGCCGAGACGGCGAGTCCTCCGACGAGAAGGGTGAGCGCTCCCGCCAGCAGGAGGGCTCCGGCGAGGGCCCGGCCGGCGTGCTTCAGCGCGCGCCCGCCGCGGCCGAGTCGGATCTCTCGAGCGGCCCCAGTCCACGGGCCGCGCGGTAGGCGGGAAGTGCCGCGGCGAGTATCCGGACCGAGGTCTCGAGGTCGGTCTCGTTGAGGACGTAGGCGATCCGAACCTCGTCGGCGCCCAGGCCCGGGGTGGCGTAGAAACCCGCCGCGGGGGCCACCATGACGGTGGCACCCTCGAAGCTGAAATCGCTCAGCAGCCACGACGCGAAGTCCTCGCTGTCCTCGACCGGGAGCCGAGCCACGAAGTAGAAGGCCCCCTCGGGCTTGCGGAGGAAGACACCGGGCACCCGGGAGAGACCCTCGTAGAGCACGTCCCTTCGGCCCTGGTACTCCTCCACCAGATCCTCGGCGTACTCGGGGCCGAGCTCGGAGGCTCCCAGCGCGACGATCTGGGCGAGGCCCGGCGGCGACAGCCGCCCCTGTGCCATGCGCAGGCACGCGTCGCGCACCTCGCGGTTGCGCGTGACCAGACAGCCGAGGCGAATCCCGCAGGCGCTGTAGCGCTTCGAGAGGCTGTCGACCATGACCACGAAGTCCTCGGCGCCTGCGATCTCCAGGGCGCTGGTGGCCCGAGCCCCGTCGTAGGCGAGCTCGCGATAGACCTCGTCGGACATGAGAAACAGCCCGTTGTCGCCACAGAACCCGGCGATGGCCTCGACCTCTTCGCGCCGATACACCGTCCCGGTGGGGTTGTTCGGATTGCAGAGGAGAACGAGCCGCGTGCGCGGGGTGAGGGCATTCGCCCACTGCTCCAGGGGTGGCAGGTGGAAGCCGTCTTCGCCGCGGGAGCGCAGGGGCACCAGCCGCACGCCGGCCATCGTCGCGAAGGCCGTGTAGTTGGTGTAGAAAGGCTCGACGACGAGCGCTTCGTCGCCCACTCCCGCGCAGGCCAGGAGCGTGAAGAGGATGGCTTCGCTCCCGCCGGTGGTGACGACGATCTCGTCGGCGTCGAGCTCGATTCCGTGGCCCCGGTAGTACTCCCGTAGAGACGCCACGCACTCGGGGGTCCCGCCGGAGGGCGTGTAGGCCAGAACCGCGGGCGCCGTCTCCAGTCGTCTCCTCATCACCTCGGGAGTCTCGAGGTCCGGTTGACCGATGTTGAGATGGAGAACCCGCACGCCTCGCTGCTCCGCGGCGTCGGCCAGGGGAGCGAGCTTTCGGATCGGTGAGGCCGGCATCTGCCGGCCACGCTCGGAGACTTGAAGGGGCATCTCGTTTCTCTGCTTCACTCCGATCTCAACCGAATCTGAACCAGCTCGTCCCCGTCCACAGCGGCGACGGCCTCGAGGCTCCAGGTGTCGACCGGCGCCCAGACGCTGGTGTACTCGGCCACCAGGGCCCGAACACGCGGGTCCACCTTCTTTTGGAGCAGCCGAGCCGGCGTC
>CAXMOH010000413.1:0-4195 GCA_964194855.1 uncultured Hyphomicrobium sp. | reverse complement strand
CGAAGCACCACCGGGGCACGCAATTTGCATAATCTCGAGCAAGTGGACCCGTGACCCGGACGTATCGGGCGAGGCGCGATAAATGGCTTCGGCTCTTCCCCAGAAGATCGGACGCTACGAGATCCAGCATGAGCTGGGTCGGGGGATGATGGGCGTCGTTTACGAGGCCCACGACCCGGCGCTGTCGCGCTCCGTGGCCCTGAAGACCATCAACCCGTCCTTCGCAGCCAGCGCCGAGGACCGCAGCGCCTTCGAGAAGCGCTTCGAGACCGAAGCCCGGATCGCGGGACGTCTCTCCCACCCCAACATCGTCGTGGTCCACGACGTGGGTCGGGACGAGGAGACGGGGATCCTCTACATCGCTCTCGAGAGGCTCCAGGGCGAGCCGCTGTCGCAGCTGGTCCGGGACGGCGAACAGCTTCCCTGGGAAGAGGTCATGAACATCGGCGTGCAGGTGGCCGATGCGCTCCAGCACCTGCACTCCGAGGGCGTCGTGCACCGCGACATCAAGCCGGCGAACATCATGCGCCTCCCGAGGGTGCCCGGGCAGCTGTTCCGGCCCGTCAAGCTCATGGACTTCGGGATCGCCAAGCTCGACGCGGCGCACCTGACCGCCGCGGGGCAGTTCTTCGGGACGCCTCTCTACATGGCCCCGGAGCAGGCGTCCAACGAGACGGTCGACGCTCGCTCGGACGTCTTCTCGTTGGGCTCGGTGCTCTACACGCTCCTGACCGGCCGACACGCCTTCGCGGCGAACAACGTCATCGCCATCCTGCAGCGCGTGGTGAACGAGGACCCGGCGCCGCCGTCTGAGCTGGACCCGACCCTGCCTCCGGCCATCGACGAGATCGTCGTCCGATGCCTGTGCAAGGACCCGGGGGATCGCTATCCCGATGCGCACCACCTGGCGGACGACCTGGCGGACACCATGGCCGGAAAGCCCCTGAGGCACCGGAAGAGCTGGACGAGGCCGCCGGCGCGCACGGCGCCTCCCGTGGTGGGCTCGCTCGAGCCCATGCCCGAGTCCGTCTCGGACACGCTCACCGTGGATGGGAGTACGCTCGAGGAGTCCGCGCGGACGCGCCTGGTGGCGCCTGGGACTCCGGCGAACCGACGCCCGCGGAGGCTCGGTCTGTACGCCGACGTCATGGTCGTGGTCGTCGTGGCGGCGATCGCGAGCTGGGTGCTGCTGCGGCCGGGCGGCCTGGGGGCGACGGCGTCCGAGAACGATCCCGAGTCCCTGTCACGTCCCCCGGCGGTTTCCGTGGCGACGGTGGGTGCCCCGGACGCCTCGGTTTCGGCCGCACCGGGGCCCCCGATCGACACGCCCTCTCCGAAGCCGACGACGCCGGTGGCGGTGCCGAAACCCGCCCCCCGGCCGGCGCCGGCTCAGATAGTGCTGGACATCCGCCACCCGTTCCGCACGGGAACTCTCCGGATCGACGTGGACGAGAAGCCGGTGGTCCGGCAGGCCCTGATCGGCAAAGTCGACAAGAACCTCTTGCTGGTCAAGACCTACGGCAACGTTCTCACGGACCTCCTCGAGGCCACGCCCGGGCGCCACGTCTTCGACGTGGAGGTGAGCTGGGACGACAACACCCGCCGCGAGCGCATCCAAGCCCGCTTTCGCTCCGGCGAGACCTATCGGCTGGAGATCCGCATCGGGCGGCTCAGGAAGAACCTGAGCCTCAAGTGGACGCGCTGAGAGTCTTTCTACCCGGCGCGGACGCTCACTCTCTCGGCTGCGGCTTCATGAGGCGAATCACTCGTCACGGATTCGTTCCTGGAGCTGAGGCTTGGTCACGTATTCTTGCCCATGGCTGGACGTCCGACTCAGAGGTCAGACCATTCCCAGGACGAGCTTGAGGCCCTCTTCGAGCTTGGCGACGACCGCGCCCGGGAGGCGCCCGGCCTTTTCCTGAAGTCGGCGGCGGTCGGTCACGGTGAGCTGAGAAACGTTGGCGACCGAGCGGTGCCGTAGCCCGGTGTCTTTGGCGCGGCACAAGACATTGCCGGGCGCGGCCGCCCAATCGAGGGTCCGGGTGAGAGGGACCAGGAGCACCGTGCCGATGCGGCTCTTGTTCAGCGAATCCGCCTGCACGATCACGGCGGGGCGTCGGTACCCAGGCTCGGAGCCGAAGGGAATCCCGAAGTCCACCCACCAGACCTCGCCGCGGCGCATCACCACTTCTCCCGGCGGAGGATCTCCAACCCGAGATCTTCCCAGCCGGGCCCTTTCGAGGCGCTGATTCGCTCGAGCGCGGCGTCCATCCGCGCGGTGATCTCTTCGCCCGACTGCTGCTGGACGAAGGCCCGCAGGGCCCGTGAGTACAACTGACTTCTGGGTATCCGCAGGCGCTCGGACACTCTCTCGGCTTCATCAAAAAGGGGGTCCGGGATGGAGACGGCGACCTTCATGGGCATAGTATGACCTCGACATACCGATCAGTTCAAGGGCGTACGAGGGCTGATGAGACCTCACGAGCTCAGCCTACTGCGGCGAGAAGACAGCGAAGGTCCGATTCCAGGCGCCCCGTGTGCTAACCTGCTGTGTCCCCGAGGCTCGGGCTCCCGCCCGGGTATATCCCTGTCCGGGACCCCTGGGTTCGGGTGGGGGCGACGAGACTCAACCGCCCCCGCACAGGAGGAAGTTTGGCTGACAACACGCACGACGAGCAGAGGCTCGCGCTCTTCATCGATTTCGAGAACATCGCCATCGGCGTCCGAGACGCCCACTACCGCAAGTTCAACGTGAACCTGGTCCTCGAGCGGCTGCTCGACAAGGGGAAGCTGCTCTCCAAGAAGGCCTATGCGGACTGGAGCAGGTACTCCGACTACAAGCGGGCCTTCCACGAGGCGGCCATCGAGCTGATCGAGGTGCCCCAGAAGTCCGTGGGTGGCAAGAACTCCGCCGACATCCGCATGGTGGTGGATGCCATGGACATGTCCTTCCAGAAGGAGCACATCGACTGCTTCGTGATCTGCTCCGGCGACTCCGATTTCTCGCCGCTCGTTTCGAAGCTCAAGGAAAACAACAAGAACGTGATCGGGCTCGGGGTGAAGAACTCCACGTCCAACCTGCTGATCGAAACCTGCGACGAGTTCATCTTCTACGAGGACATCGTCCGGGTGCAGGAGCGGCCTCGACCGGGGGTCGGCCGCAACCTGCCGGTCAAGCTGCAGGACTGCTTCGGTCTGCTGTCGGACTCGATCCTGGCCCTCCAGCGGGAGAACAAGGAGATTCTGTGGGGCTCCATGGTCAAGGAGACCATGAAGCGCAAGAAGCCGTCCTTCAACGAGGGCTACTACGGCTTCCGGACGTTCTCTCACCTGCTGGAGGACTCCCAGAAGAGAGGCATCGTCAAGCTCCGGCGCGACCAGCGCTCGGGCAGCTACATCATCGAGGATCTCGGGGAGGCGGCGCCGACCGACGCTGCCGCTCCGGCGGCACAGACGGCCACCTCCACCGAGGCGGTCTCGCCCTCCTCCGAGTCCGACTCGGCGAAAGCGCCCGCGCGCCGGCGACGCAGCCGCGGTGGCCGAGGACGGACGAGGGGTGGAGCGGGCGCAAGCGCCGGCGCGGAGGGCGAGAGCGCGTCTGACGGTGGCGACAACAGTGACGATTCTCCATCGGAGCCGTCCGCGACGCCTCCTGAGGGTGCTGCCGCGCCCCCCGCGGGTGGCGCCGACGCCGATCAGGAGAGCACCTTCTCGCTGTTTGCCTGGCTCAAGCGCGACCCCGGCGAGGAAGAGGCGAAGAAGCCCTAGCAGCCCGGGCGGGGCGGGTCCTCAGCCCTCGGGCAGAGAGAGGGTGAGCTCGACCTTCCCGTCGGCGAACGCCCCTCCGTGCAGCTCGGCGATCCGGCGGGCGAGGCCGATCCCCAGCCCCGTGGGCGACGCGACGGCCGCTCCATCGGCGGGCGTCTCCTGCAGGCGGAGGATGACGTTCACGCGCCCCGCCTCGCCCCGCGTCCGGATGGCCAGGCCCGCGGTGTTCCCACCGGCGCGGGAGCGCAGCTCGTCGGCCATGGCCCTGAGCGCCACACGAAGCAGCGTCGGGTCGGCGGAGACCGTCTCCGCGGTCCCGTCGAGCTCCGACGTCACGCCCGGGGTGTGAAGCTCCGCGAGCAGGTCCTCCACGAAGACGCTGTCGCGCTGGATCTCCCCCTTGCTGAAGGCGAGGAGTGACCGGCCG
>CAXMOH010000412.1:0-3686 GCA_964194855.1 uncultured Hyphomicrobium sp. | reverse complement strand
ACATGACCGCGTTGCAGAGGTTGTAGAGGATCGTCACCGCGGGCCCGGCGACCCGTCGCAGATGCCAGTAGAGCGTCAGCCGGGTCTGGACCGCGATCGGCGCACACACGAGGGTCCACGACGCCACGGCGAAGAGGTTGCCCAGGAGCAGCCCGAAGACGATGTCCCTGGCACTCGCGCCGAAGCTGACGAGCAGGGCGCCGATCACGAACTCGGTGGCGGCGACGTGCTCGCCGGCGAAGAGCCCCGCGAAGTAGGACGGCGGCTGCAGCCGATCCTCGGTGACTGGGGCGCGCTCGAACTCGTAGAGGGCGTCGAGCTTTTCGCCAACGCCGCTCGTCGCGTCCGTGGATGTCATCCGGAGTCAGGCTCCCCCTCGCAAAAGGCTGTTCCGACACGCCGGTCTCTCGCGGGCGCCAGCCAGTCTAAACCCGGCGCACCTCGGAGTCACCCCCCCGGACGCCGGACGCCGGAAGCCGGGCCGATCAGGCGTACCCTGCCTCGATCTCGTCGTAGCGGGCGGCGGCTTCGGCCCAGCCTGGGCGTTCCCGGGGCTCGAACCGCTTCGGGTCCACGGCACGGGCGATCACGCGGCGGCCCTCGGCGAGGGAGGCGAGCCGGCCCGAGGCGATGGACTGGAGGAGCAGGTTGCCCGTGGCCGTGGCCTCGGCCGGGCCGGCCAGCACCGGGCGTCCCGCGGCATCGGCGGTGGCCTGGTTGAGGTAGTCGTTCCGGCAGCCGCCGCCTACGATGTGAATCCCCGGCACCGGCTGGCCCGTGAGGCCCTCGATCGTCCTCACGGCGGAGGCGTATCGAAACGCCAGCGAATCGAGGACGACCTTGGCCAGGCGCGGCGGCTCCTCCGTCACTTCGTAGCCGGTCTGGGCCAGCGCCCCCTGCACTTCGGCCAGCATGCTCTCCGGGTTGAAGAAGCGCGGATCGTCCGGGTACAGGATCCCGGGCACGTCCTCGACGGCCGCGACCGCTTCGAGCAGGCCTTCGTACTCGATGGCCGTGCCGCGCTCCGCCCACTCCTTGCGGCACGACTCCAGGATCCAGAGACCCATCAGGTTCTTCAGGAAGCGGAGCGTCCCAAACGCTCCACCCTCGTTCGTAAAGTTGGCCTCGGCCACGGCGGCGTTGACCAGCGGAGCCTCGCGCTCGACACCCAGGAGAGACCACGTGCCGGACGAGACGAAAGCCCAACCCGGCTCCAGGGGCGTGCCAGCGACGGCACTCGCCGTGTCGTGGGTGCCCGGCGCGAGCACCCGGACCGGGCCGAGCGCCAGCTCCTCCTGCAGCTCGGGCCTCAGCTCGCCGAGAATCGTGCCCGGGACGACGATGTCAGGCATGAGCTCACGGGGCAGGCCCAGCCGCGAAAACAGATCGTCCGCCCAGGTGCGTGAGCGGACGTCCAGGAGCTGGGTCGTGGAGGCATCCGTGTACTCCCCCGTCGTGGAGCCGCACAGCGCGTGATGGCACAGGTCGGGGATGAGCAACAGCCGTCGCGCCTCCGGCGGCAAGCCGGAGCGCACGTGTGCATGGAGCTGGAAGAGCGTGTTGAGGTTCATGAACTGGATGCCCGTGCGCTCGAAGATCTCTTCGCGTGTGACCTTCTCGAAGACGCGCTCCATCTCGCCTTCGGTGCGGTCGTCGCGATAGGCGACCGGGTCCTCCAGGAGACGGCCACCCGCATCCAGGAGCCCGTAGTCCACGCCCCAGGAGTCGACGCCCAGCGTCTCGATCGCTCCCCCTGCTGCGAGGGCCGCCTGCCGGGCCTTGCCCAGGCCGCTCTTGATACCACCAAGGATCCGATCGAAAGGCCACCGCAGGTGGCCGGCGCTCGTCTCCGGCTCGTACCGAAACCGGTGCACCTCGTCGAGCATCAAGCCGTCGTCGGCCAGGCGGCCGAGAATCACGCGACCGCTCCCGGCGCCCAGGTCGATGGCCAGGTGAAGCGCCCCGCCGGTGGCGGGCCGGCGGTCACTGGTCAATTGGCGCCCCCCTCCACATCGTCCCCCGCTACACGATCCCGGAGCCCCCACCGCCCCGGGCCGGACGCTCCCGGGCCTTCTCCTGCCGGTAGCCGCTCTCCCGGTAGGTCGCCACCGGTTCCATCGCCCCACCGGCCCGACGTCGAGCCATGGCGAGGATGGGCGACACGTCCGTGGTGAACGCTCGCTTGAGGATCTGCAGTGCCATGAGTGCGTCGTTGCGCTCCTGGTGCTCGTGGAGAGCCACGCGATCCACGAGGTGGGCCTGCACGTAGGCCCGGACGAGCTCCACCGCGCTGGTCATCAGCGACTCGATCGGATCGGTCACGTTGTGGGACTGATCGAGCATGTAGGCCGGGTCGAAGCCCGCGACTTCCTCGATCTCCGCCTCCACCAGCTCGTTGAAGACGAGGAAGAGCTGGAAGGGTTTGATGGAGCCGGCGTCGAGGTCGTCGTCCCCGTATTTGGAATCATTGAAGTGGAAGCCGGCCAGCTTTCCGAGCTGGATCAGCCGGGCCACGATCATCTCGATGTTCACGTTGGGTGCGTGATGGCCGAGGTCGACCAGCGAGAATGCCTTCGGCCCCAGCTCTCGGGCGCAGTAGTAGCTGATGCCCCAGTCGTTCAGAAGGGTCGAGTAGAACGCCGGCTCGTAGAGCTTGTGCTCGATGAACAGCCGCCAGCCGTCGGGAAGTCCCGCGTAGATCTCCCGAAGGCTCTGGAGATACCGGTCCACGGCCCGCCGAAAATGGACCTGGCCGGGAAAGTTGCCCCCGTCGGCAATCCACACCGTGTGGGAGCGAGCGCCCAGGGCGGCCCCGATCTCGATGCACTCGAGGTTGTGCTCGACCGCCTGGCGACGGACGGCCTCGTCCGTGTGGCTGAGGCTGCCGAACTTGTAGGAGAGCTTCTGGTCGGACTGGTCCTGGAACGTGTTCGAGTTCATCGAGTCGAACGCGAGGCCCCGAGCGGCCGCGTACTCCTTCAGCTCGGAGGCATTCTCGGGCTTGTCCCAGGGGATGTGCAGAGAGATGCCGGACGTCACGCGCACCAGTCGGTTGACGATCTCGCAGTCGTCGAGCTTCTCGAGAACGTTCCTGGGCTCTCCCGGTCCGGGAAAGCGAGCGAACCGCGTCCCTCCGGTTCCGACCCCCCAGGAGGGGACGGAGACCCGGAAGGCGATCGCCCGCTCGGTCAGGCGCTCGATGTCCATGCCGTGGCGGCCGAGCTGCCGGCCCAGGTGAGCGTAGTCCTCCTCCAGCGCTTCGAGGCCCGCGCGGTTCTGCTCGGCGATGAAGTCGTCGGAGACGGTGAAGCCCATCGATCCTCCTGCCGGTTCGTCGACGATCCAGCCTGATGATAGTCGGGTGGTGAGATATGAGGAAAGAGGCGGCGACTCCTGGGGAAACTCTCGGGCTCTGGGAGCGCGCGGTGGAGGCTTGGCGTATCATCGTGTCGAGGGTCCGCCCGCTCCATGACCACCGAGCCGAAAACTCAACCGGACGTCAACCTCAACCTAAACGTCCGGGGGCTCCACAAGTCGCCGACCCTGGCCATCAACGAACGGTGTCGGGCTCTGCAGGCCGAGGGCCGACAGGTCTACCGTCTCGGGCTCGGGCAGTCGCCTTTCCCGGTTCCGGAGTCGGTGGTCGAGGCGCTTCGGGCCGATGCCCACGAGAAGGAATACCTCCC
>CAXMOH010000411.1:0-6906 GCA_964194855.1 uncultured Hyphomicrobium sp. | reverse complement strand
CGGACATCGAGATTGCGATGGTTCTTCCTGGCCACGACTACCTCCCGTCGAGTCCCGCCCCGCTCATGGCGGGGCGTGTTTCGGGCGCTCCCCCGGCTGGGGGAACGCTCGTTCGTGCCTTCGTCGTCGGGAGGGAGGGTCGGACACCCGGCTCGGAAGGGGGTGTGCCCTCCGACGGGGGCCTGGTGAGGCCCGCCGTCTCGGGGCGTGGAATGGAGGCGTGGGAGACCGGCGTCCTTGCCTCAGACGTCGGGGACACAGGCTTCGGGGATTCGGACTTCGGGCCCCGCGCGTAGATGCGGCCACGGAAACGAAGATCGAACTGCTCCGCCCCGGGGGCCTTCTCGGCCAGCTCGCTGCGGAGGCTGAGGAACGTGACGAAGCGACTCCGGTACGGCGGGTCGCCGAAGAGAAGCACCTCGCCAGGACCCTGCAGCACCACGCGGAGGTCGCCGCTGGGCTCGACGAACACCTCGGAGACCTCCTGGCCGAGCTCGGCCAGGTCGGCGAGCAGCGTGCCCGCCCGGCGCGCCCGCTCCCGGCGCGAGACCTCGTCGACGCCCAGAAGCCCTCGCACGATCGGGAGGTCGAAGACCCCGGTGCGCGGGCCGTAGATGTCCACCAGCGCCCCGTCCCCGTCCATCAGGTAGAGGCGGTCCACCTCCGCCAGCGCCAGCGGGACACGTTCGCGGATCTCGACACGCACGACGTTCGGCAGCGTTCGGATCACGGTGGCGTCGGCCACCCAGGGCGAGGAGCGCAGCCGGAGCTTGAGCGCGGCGATGTCGAGGAGGAGGATGTTCTCGCCCACCGCCGGACCCAGCAGCTCCCGCACCTCGCCCTCGGAGAGGAAGTGGCTTCCCCGCACCTCGACCCGATCCACACGGAGATGCTCGCTGGCGATGACACGCTGAGAAATCGTCCAGGCCCCGAAAGACAAGAGGATGAGGATCGCCGAGGCCTGCGCCAGGACCACGAGGCGCGCCGACCAGCCGCGACGACGGGGGCGGAGGTGCTTCCGCACCCGTCTCCGGAGGAAAAGAGAGTCCTCGGTCGGCGGAGCCAGGGACAGCTCGGGCTCCTTCGGGGGCGGTCCCACGGGCAGGCCGCGCCGCGTCATGATCGTGGCCTCCGCATTCTCATGCGTCCCGCCTTCGGAGCAGCTCTTCCCCGGCGGTCCAGACGTTCCCGGCCCCCAGGGTCAGGACCACATCGCCTTCCTTCGCCTCCTGTGCCAGGCGCTCGGTGGCCGCCTCGAGATCCCCCGCGTACACCGCGTCCCCATGTCCGCTCCGGGTGATCGCGCTGGCCAGCGTTCTCGCGTCGATGCCCGGGATGGGCTCTTCCGAAGCGGCGTAGACGTCGGTGATGAGAAGGCGATCGGCCTGGTGGAAGGCACCACAGAAGTCGTCCCAGAGCGCCTGGGTCCTCGTGAAGCGGTGGGGCTGAAAGAGCACGAGCGTCCGCTGGTCCCCGGCGCGTCGTCTGAGCGTCTCCAGGGTCACGTGGATCTCGGTGGGGTGATGTCCGTAGTCGTCGATCACCAGGACCCCGCCCGCCTCGCCGCGCTCCTGGAACCGGCGGTCCACGCCGCTGAAGGAGCCAAGGCCCGCCTGGATGGCCGGAAACGGCACCTCCAGGTCGAGGCCGACCGCGACGGCCGCCAGCGAGTTGGCGACGTTGTGGGTCCCCGGCACGCTCACCGTGACCCGGCCCAGGTCCTCTCCGGCGAGGGTTGCCGTGTAGGTCGAGCTGGTGGGACCGACCTCGAGACCCCGGGCGGAGACGCTCGCCCGAGGCGTGAGGCCGTAGCTCACCACGCGGCGCTCCACCCGGGGCAGCACGTCCCGCAGGGGAGGATCGTCCAGGCACAGCACCGCCGCCCCGTAGAAGGGCACCTTGTTCACGAAGCCCAGGAAGGCCTCCTTGATGTCGGCGAGGCCGTCATAGGTCTCGAGGTGCTCGCGATCGATGTTCGTGACGACCGCCACGGTGGGCGAGAGCTTGAGGAACGAGCGATCCGACTCGTCCGCCTCGGCCACCATGTAGTCGCCCTTCCCGAGGCGGGCCCCCGACCCCAGGACGCCCAGGCGGCCACCGAGGACCACCGTGGGGTCCAGCCCCCCCTTGTCCAGGACGAGGGCGATCATCGAGGTGACGGTGGTCTTGCCGTGGCTGCCGGCCACGGCCACGCCGTACTTGAGGCGCATGAGCTCGGCCAGCATCTCCGCCCGGGGGATCACCGGTATCCCGTGGAGCCGGGCCTCGCGGACCTCCGGGTTGTCGTCGCGGACGGCGGTCGACGTCACCACCACCTGGGCTCCGTCCAGGTGAGCGGCCGCGTGGCCCTCCGAGACCCTTGCCCCGAGCTCGCTCAGGTGAGCGGTCACCCCGCTCGGCAGGATGTCGGAGCCCGAGACGGTGTAGCCCAGGTTCAGGAGCACCTCGGCAATGCCGCTCATCCCCGAGCCACCGATCCCCACGAAGTGGATGTGCTGGATCTTGCCGAGCACTAGCTTGCTCCCGCTTTCTCGTTCCCGAGAACGAGATCCGCCACACGCGCCGCCGCATCGGGTCGACCCAGTCGCCGGGCCGCCTCTTCCATCTCCGTAATCCGTGACGGCTGGTCGACGAGCGCGCCGATCTCACCGGCCAGCCGCTCGCCGCTCAGGTCCTTCTCTTCGATCATCCGAGCCGCCCCGGCGCTCTCGAGGGTCCGGGCGTTGGTGCGCTGGTGGTCGTCGGCGGCGCGGGCAAAGGGGACGAGCACGGCCGCCCGCCCTCCCGCCGTGAGCTCGGCGCACGTGGTGGCGCCGCTGCGCGACAGCACCAGGTCGGCCTCGCTCATCCGCTCCACCATGTCGTCGAGGAACGCCACGACCTCGGTGGACTCGGCCCGGGCGCTCGCTTCGACGGCGGTGGCCACGTCCTCACGCATCCGCTTCCCCGTCTGGTGCACGATGCGCAGGCGCTCGGGACCGGGCAGGTGGGGCAGCGCGTCGACCAGGGCTTCGTTGAGGACCCTCGAGCCCTGGCTGCCGCCGAAGGCGAGGAGAGCGAGCGGATGTCGGTGGTCGCGACGGGGCAACCGCCGGAAGCCCTCGCGAATCGGGTTGCCGGTGACGACGCCCTTCTCTCCGAAGGCCGCCCGGGTCTCGTCGTAGGCGCAGGCGGCGGCGCCGACGAAGGGTCCGAGGACGCGGTTGGTGAAACCGGGGCGGGCATTGGGCTCGAGGATCACCGTCCGCGCCCCCAGGAGCGCCGCCAGGAGCACGACCGGGCCGCCGGCGTAGCCCCCGATGCCCAGGACTGCGGCCGGGCGGAGGCGCAGGACCAGGACGAGGGCGCGCCACATCGCCCAGGGCAGCGCGACGAGGCCCAGGACGAGACGTCCGAACCCGACGGCGTTGAGCGGCTTGATGGGCAGCAGCTCCAGCTCGTAGCCCGCCTGAGGGACGAGACGCGACTCGAGTCCTCGCGGGGTCCCGACGAAGACCACACGTGTCCCGGGGTCGCGGCGGACCAGCTCGTCCGCCACCGCGATGCCCGGAAAGAGGTGACCGCCGGTGCCGCCCGCTGCAATGAGGATGATCCTCGCCATTCAGTCCGCATGCTGAGAAACGTTCGCCACGAGTCCGATCCCGATCAACGCGAAGACGAGCGACGACCCGCCGGCGCTGATGAACGGGAGGGGAATGCCTTTGGTCGGCAACAGGCCGAGAGTCACGCTGATGTTGATGAAGGCCTGCAGCACGATGGACAGGGTCAGCCCGGCGGCGAGGAAGCGCCCGAAATCGTCGGGGGCGCTCCACCCCGCCCGGAGGCCGCGCCAGAGAAGGACGACGAAGGCCAGCAGCACCGCCAGAGTGCCGATCATCCCCAGCTCCTCGCCGATCACGGCGAAGATGAAGTCGCTGTAGGGGTAGGGCAAGTAGAAGAGCTTCTGCCGCCCCTCCATGAGGCCGACGCCGGTGAGCCCGCCGGTGCCCAGAGCGATGAGGCTCTGGATCATCTGGTACCCGGCGCCCCTTGGATCCGACCAGGGGTCCAGAAACGTGAGGATCCGCCCGCGACGCCAGGCGACGCTCATGATGGCCTGGTAGAGCACCGCCGTGGCGGGGATCGCCAGCAACGCGAAGTACCGGAGGCGCACGCCCGCCACGTAGAGCATGACCGCGCCGGTGAGGACCAGGGTGAAGGCGGTCCCGAGGTCGGGCTGGATGAAGACCAGGAAGCCAAACCAGCCCAGCAGGAGGAGGGCCGGGAACAGCGTCTGGAGCTCGTTCATCCGGTCCCCGCGCCGCTCGATGTGATACGCGAGGAACAGCACGATCGCCAGCTTGGCCAGCTCGGCGGGCTGGAAGCTCAGGGCCCCGAGGCGGATCCAGCGGTGCGTCTCGTTCACCGGCTTCAGGAAGAGCACCACGATCAGGCAGATGGTGGCGACGGCCATCACCGAGTAGACGACCCGGGGACGGCGGAGCGAGCGGTAGTCGAGCCGCAGAGCCGCCGCCATGCCGGCGAGGCCGATGAGCGCCCACACCGCCTGCTTCACCAGGAAGTAGTACGGGCTTCCGTAGCGCTCCTGCGCCAGCGCCGAGCTCGAGCTCCAGACCATGAGCAGGCCGAAGCCCAGCAGCGCCATGGTGACGGCGAGGAGCGTCAGGTCGGTGGAGAGCTTCTTAGCCAACCGCTCCCCCTTCTCGAAGCCTGGCCAGCTCCTGCACCGCGACCTTGAATCGGCGTCCACGCTCGGCGTAGTCCGGGAACATGTCGAACGACGAGCACGCCGGCGCCAGAAGGACAGTGTCGCCGGGCTCCGCGAGGGCAAAGGCATCCAGGACGGCGTCGCCCAGACCGGGGGACAAGTCCACGGGGACCTGCGCGCCGAGAGCCGCCTTGATCCGTTCCTGAGCCTCGCCGATGGCCAGCACACGCGATCCCCGCGCCCGAAGCCGTGGCGCCAGAAGAGCGAAATCGCCGCCCTTGTACCGCCCCCCGAGGATCACGAGGACCCGGCCGTCGAAGGCCTCGACGCTGCGCACGGCGGCGGCCACGTTCGTCGCCTTCGAGTCGTTGAAGAAGGCCACGCCGTCGATCGTCGCCACGTGCTCGAGCACGTGCTCGACTCCACCGAAGCCCGCGACCGCTTTCGCTACATCCTCTCTGGTCGCACCGAGCAACCTGGCCGCCGCGGCGGCGGCCAGGAGGTCGCCGGCCAGGTGAGCCCCCGGCACCCGCAGGTCGTCGAGGCCGAAGAGGCGCTCTTCCCGATCGTCGCGGCGCATCCAGGCGGCGCCGTCGCGGAAGAAAGCTCCGTCGCCTTCGACCAGGGGCTCGCCGGTGACGCGCAGGAGCAGCAGGCGCGCCCGAGCGCGACGGGCCTCCCGGAGCACCACGGGGTCGTCGGCGTTCACCACCGCCCAGTCGGTCGCCTCCTGGCGAGCGAAGATCCGCGCCTTCGCCGCAACGTAGTCGTCGAGGGAGGCGTGACGATCGAGATGGTCGGGGGAGAGGTTGAGCCAGACCGCGACCTGGGGGTGGAAGCGCGACGTGCCCTCGAGTTGAAAGCTCGACACCTCGACGGCGAACACCGTCCGTTCGTCCGAGCCCTCGACGAGGCCGATGAGAGGCGTGCCGATGTTGCCCCCCACCCGCACGTCGAGGCCGGCCTCCTGCAAGATGGCGCCGAGAGCCGCCGTTGTCGTGGACTTTCCCTTGGTCCCGGTGATCGCGGCGAGGCGTCCCTCGAGATGACGGAACGCAAGCTCGATCTCCGCCATCACCTCGGCTCCCGCTTCACGGGCGGCCTCGAGCTCGGGGCTGTCCCAGGGCACCCCGGGAGACACGACGACCATCGAGGCGCCGGCGAAGGTGTCGCTCCGGTGCCCCTGGAGGTCCAGGCGAACTCCCCGTGCGCGCAAGCTCAAGGCCTCCTCCGGAAGCTCGTCTTCGCGCTTGAGATCCGTCGCCACCACCGATGCGCCTCGGCGGGCGAGGAAATCCGCTGCCGCGACGCCGGAGCGCGCGAGACCAACGACCACGGCGGAGGCACTCTCGAGAGACACGGTGCTCCCATCACCTCAGCTTCAGCGTCGCGAGGCTGACCAGCGCGAAGATCACGGCCACGATCCAGAACCGGATGATGATCTGGGGCTCCTTCCATCCCACCAGCTCGAAGTGGTGGTGAAGGGGCGACATCCGGAAGATCCGCTTCCCGGTCAACTTGAACGAGGTGACCTGAAGCATGACGGAGAAGGCCTCGACCATGAAGAGGCCTCCGACGAGAAAGAGCAGCAGCTCCTGCTTGATCAGGATGGCCACGGTTCCCAGAGCCCCCCCGAGCGAGAGGCTGCCCACGTCCCCCATGAACACCTGGGCTGGGTAGCAGTTCCACCACAGGAAGCCCAGAGAGGCCCCCACCATCGCACCGCAGAAGACCGCCAGCTCTCCCGCGCCGGGGCGGTGGAGCAAATCAAGGTACTCCGAGATGACGAAGTGGCTGGAGACGTAGGCGAGGCCCGTGAAGGCGACAGCGGCGATGAGCGTCGCGCCGATCGCGAGGCCGTCGAGGCCGTCGGTCAGGTTCACGGCGTTGCTCGACAGCGTCAGGAGGAGCACGGCGAAGATCACGTAGAACCAGCCGAGGTCGGGCACGACCTCCTTGAAGAACGGGAAGACCACACGGGTCGAGTACTCGTCGGGCGACACCTGGGCGAGCCAGTAGACGGCGAGCCCGACCCCGAGCCCCACGGCGAACTGGGCGATGAGCTTCTGCCAGGCCCGGAGGCCGAGGCTCTGCTTCCGGACCACCTTGAGGTAGTCGTCGACAAAGCCGATGGCGCCGAAGGCGAGAGTGGACAGAACGATGATCCACACGTTGCGATTGGTGAGATCGGCCCAGAG
>CAXMOH010000410.1:0-4038 GCA_964194855.1 uncultured Hyphomicrobium sp. | reverse complement strand
GCCGTGCCCGAGTGCGCGAGGGTGGGGGACTGGGACATCGAGGCCGAGGGCGAGCCTCCCTCCCCAGCGTCGTCCGCCCAGGCCTTGGCGAGCCCGAAGTCGAGGACCTTGACCTTCCCTTCGGGTGTCAGTTTCACGTTGGCGGGCTTCAGGTCGCGATGGATGATGCCGTGGTTGTGGGCCTCCTCGAGGGCCTCGGCGATCTGCTCCGCGATCTCGAGGACCTCGTCCACGGGAATCGCCCCCCGTCCGAGCCGCTCCTTGAGGTCCTCGCCCTCGACGAGCTCCAGGGCGAGGAAGGGTTTCCCCTCGGCTTCCTCCAGCCCATAGATCGCGGCGATGTTCGGGTGGTTGAGGGCGGCGAGGAGGTGGGCCTCACGTTTGAAGCGCCCCAGTCGCTCGGCGTCCTCTGCGACCTCGGGGGGCAGGACCTTGATGGCGACGTCGCGTCCGAGGTTCGTGTCGGTGGCCCGGTAGACCTCCCCCATCCCCCCGGCCCCGAGGGCGGCGGTGATCTTGTAGTGGGACAGCGTCTGGCCGATCAAGAGCACCTCCCGAGTGGGGAAAGCGACCTCAGCGGCAAAATGGGCTTGTCAGCGGACGCCAGATTATAGGCCTTTCACGCCCGCGATTACGGGGCGACTCCGCCCGGCCGGAGTCCATCTCTTCTTGGCGGCCAGGCTCGATTTCCGCGATTCGCCGGAGCTGCGGCAAGGTCACAAAGGAAGCGGCCCGCTCGTTGGCGAGCCGCGGCACGCATCGGCACCCCCGGGCCCGTGACCGGAGGATCGCCCTGGTGAGCCTCGCCGGCCGCTTTTCCTGTGGCTCAGTACGTGACCCGAACCGTGTACCGGAGCACCGTCTCCTCTCCTGGCGTCACCGGCACCGTGAACGTGGCCTCGAAGGCTTGAGTCTTCTCAAACGGGTGCGAGTGGCTCAGCATCGCCCAGTCTCCGCCGATGGGCTCGACGACCCGCACGGTGACCGGTGTCTCCTTGGCGTTTCGCAGGCGCACCTCATAGGAGCTCTCGAAAATACGCTGGGCAATGCGCTCGAAGTCGCTCTGCTTGCGGTTGGCGGAGAGATCGAAGGCGTTGCCCAGCTCGAGCTCGACGACCTCATCCCTCGGCGTGTGATCGATCCGGTCCTCGCCGATGAACTGGGGACTTCCGGTCCGGTCGTTCTTGTACACCCGCACGATGCCCTTCGGCAACGGTGTGCCGAGGCCTGCATCCTCCGAGTTCCGCAGCTTCAAGAACACCTGGATCCTCTCCCGACCGCGTGGGTCGGACCACGGCCCGCGGTAGTACCCGCCCGTGCCCCGCAGCACGTAGTCCTTGTCGAGCGCGACTCGCGGTGCGTCGAGGAGCTGCACCTGCTTCGTCTGGTTTTGCTTGAGCGTCGTCGGCCGTGGAAGCGAGTAGAGGTGGTACTCGAAGAAGGCTTCCTCCTGCATCGGCGCCGCGGCCAGGGCTCGCGCCCCGAGGGCCTGGGCGTGTGCCGGCGCTTCGACGGGCGCCCGGTGCACGTCGCCGGCGACCAGCTTGAGACGGGCGTCCTCGTAGCCGGCGCCCGACTGGTTCTCGATGGTCACCCACCCCTGCAGAGCGCCGCCCGTCTCGTCCAGGTCCATGGCGAGGACGTAGTCGGCCTGCCAGCTCATGCCGCCCGTGAGGTAGGCCGTCTCGAGCCGGCGGCTGCCTGCGCCGTCGGCGTCCACGAGCCACACGAGAGTGGGCTGGGAAATGAGGTTCTCGGGAACGCTCGGGAAGAGCAGCCGATGGTAGGGAGGGTTGGCCACGATGCGATCACCGATCCTCCACACCGTGCCCTCGTTGATCGACAGGAGCTTCGCGTCGACGCTCTCCTCGATGTCGCTGTCGTTGACGATCCTGCGCTGGACCAGCGTCAGGGTCTGCCCGACGAACTTCTCGAGAAGCTTTTGGGGCGAGAGCAGGTCGAACTCGTAGTTCTGCTCCAGAACCGTGGCGCCCGGGCCGTCCAGAACCGCGACCCGGACAGTGTGTGCCTCGATCTTCTCCGCCACGTCCATGAAGCGAACGGCGCTGATGCCCGCGGGCAGGTCGAGCATCCGCTCCTCGCGGATCAGGCCACGGCCGTCGTTGTAGACGGTGACGGCCACCGACTGACGCTCGGCCCGGGTCGAGGTCACGACCTCGGCGGCGAAGGCGTGAGAGGCGGCCACGAGGGCCGTCAGGAAGCAGGCAAAAGAACGCATGGGTGAGCCTCCATCGGGCGGGCTCGTCGAGAACGCCCGGAAGATGGGCCGCCGTATGCGGACCGCACTCGGGGTACCCGCCACGGGACTATCGTATTCCCCCGGCGCGACCGAAGGGCCGTCGCTTCGTCTCGGCGTGCACAGGGGAGTGTCGTTCCAGTGACGGTCCCGACCGTCCATCCAGGAAACGCGTCGAAAGCGCTTGACGACCCCGGTGATCGTGGATAGATTCGGGGCGGCTGTCACGAGAACAAGTTAGCGGTCCGGAAGGTGTCTCTCCCTCCCCGTCCGGCGATCATAGAAGGGAGGCCGACATGCGCCGACTCGTCGCGCCGCTGTCAATCGTATTCTTACTCACGCTCGTTGTGCCGTCCGTGGCGCAGACGCGATCGACTGTCGCTCCCGGGCCCCCGGGTGGGCCCCTCTGGACGCCCCTCCCGCCGGTGGTGTCCGTTCAGTCGGCGGCGCCCGCCCAGGGTGTCGTGCGTCGGTACCTCCTGAACGAAGAGGCGCTAGAGCTGATCCTGGCGCCTCCGCCAGACGCTCCTCTTCCCCAAGGGCCCCTGTCGCTGACCGTCCCCATGCCCGACGGCTCGCTCCGCCTCTTCCAGATCGAGGAGTCGCCGGTCCTCGAGCCCGCCCTCGCCGAGCGCTACCCGGAGATCCGGACCTACGGCGGCCGGGACCCCGACGCTCCCGACTCCACCATGCGCCTCTCGCACACACCCCTCGGCTTCAACGCCATCGTGTTCACGTCGGACGGGGTCGTCTTCGTCGCGCCGGAACGAATGGGTGACAGCGTGACGCACGTGGTCTACGAGTACGAGCCTTCAGCCGGGACCCCCTTCGAGTGTCTCGTGGGCGGCCCCGTGGGCTTCGATGAGCTGGCCCTGGCACCTTCCGGCGCCAACCAGCGGACGTACCGGCTGGCCGTCGCCGCCACGGGCGAGTACACCCAGTTCTTCGGGAGCGTGGCCAACGCCATGGCGGGGATCGCGAGCACGGTCAACGCCGTCAACCTTATCTACAACCGGGACGTGGCGGTGAACCTGATCCTCGTGGCGAACAACAACGCCGTCGTCTTCCCGGATCCTACCACCGACCCCTTCCCCCTCTCGGACCTCAACGCCGAGGTCCAGGCCGAGCTCGACGCGACGATCGGCGACACGGACTACGACGTCGGGCACCTCTTCCACGCGGCGGGCTTCTCCGGGAACGCCGGCTGCATCGCGTGCGTGTGCGCGACGGGCAGCAAGGGCAGCGGCTTCAGCCGGGACTCGAGCCCCAACGACGGCGATTTCACGTTCCTCGTGGCCCACGAGATGGGCCACCAGCACGGCGGGCGGCACACCTGGAACGGCACCGGCTGCTCCGCGAGCCAGTGGGACTCGAACGCGTCGCGGGAGCTGGGGAGCGGCACGACGCTCATGTCGTACTCCAGCATCTGCGGCGTCGACAACATCCTCGGCTCCCAGGTGGGCGACCTCTACTTCCACGCCGACAGCCGCGAGCGCATCGTCAACTACACGTCCTCCGGCGGGGGCAGCGCGTGCGGAAGCTCGGCCGCAACGGGGAACGCCGTCCCGACGGTGAATGGGGGCGCCGACTTCACGATTCCCCAGGGGACGCCCTTCGTCCTCACCGCGAGCGGAAACGACGGCGACGACCCGTCGAACGCCTTGACCTACACGTGGGAGGAGTACGACCTGGCTCCCGCCAGGGCGGCCCTCAACGCCCTGGACGACGGGGTCATACCGCTGTTCCGGTCCTTTCCCCCCACGGCCACCTCATCACGGACC
>CAXMOH010000409.1:0-3790 GCA_964194855.1 uncultured Hyphomicrobium sp. | reverse complement strand
GGGGGGCGTCTCGAGGGGCCTGGTCAATCAGGAGGCGAGGATGACGTGGTGTGGCTGACGCACGGGAGCGTCCGAAGGGTCCTGGTCAATCAGGATGCGACGCCTGCGGCGTCGCGGCTGACACTCGGGGTTGACGCTCGTCTCGCAGGCTCGACTGAGCGTCCCCCGAGAGCACCGGAATCGTTGGGCAGGGGGCGATTCCGGCGCTGATTAGTCAAAAGCCTTCTCAAACCCCGGCTGTAGGAGAATCTCTCGGCCCTCCACCCTCACGAAGTCCTGCCGTTCGAGGTCCTTCAGCATCCGGGTGACTGTCTCGCGGGTGGTGCCGATGCGGTTGGCGATCTCCTGGTGGGTTGCTCGGCGGAAAGCGATGCGGCCGTCCTTCAGGCGGCGGCCCTCCTCCCGGGCCATGTCGAGGATGACCCGGGCGACGCGGCCGTACACGTCGAGGAGGGCCAGGGTGGAGATCTGGTGGTTGGCTCGGCGCAGGCGCGCGGAGAGGACCTTGATGAGGGCGGCGCTGATGCCGGGGTTTTCACCGATCACCGCCTGGAAGTCCGTGCGGTGAAGGGAGAGGAGCTCGCTCTCCTCGACGGCGATGGCGGTGGCGGATCGGGGCTCGTTGTCGAGCAGCGCCATCTCGCCGAACAGATCGCCGGGGCTCAGCATGGTCAGGATGATCTCCCGGCCATCGTCCCCCAGGATCGTCACCTTGATCCGGCCCTCGAGGATCATGAAGAGGCAGTCGCCCTCCTCGTTCTCGAAGAAGATGACCGTGTCCTTCGGGTACCGGCGCCGGGTGGAGAGACGACCGAGGCTTTCGATGGCCTCGTCGGAGAGCTCGGAGAACAACGGGACCGTCCGCAGGAGCTCTCTCTCGTCCATGGTCCGCCTCCCTGCAGTGGATGGTATCCCCTTTTCGCCGCTTCCGCTCACGGGCCGACGAGTCGGGCCAGCGCACCCACGACTTCCACCGCCTCCCGGCCGCTCACCGGACGCAAGGGCTCGAACGTCCCGTCAGGGCGAAGCTTCATGAGCCGGGCTCCCACCACGGTCACGACCGCAGCGTAGTCGAGGTGGGACACCCGCATGTCGGTCGGAGCGTCTCCCCGGGGGCCACGCCGCCCATTCAGGCGGTGCAGGACACGGCTCGCCGCCCGAGCCAGGTCGCCGCGTCGCACCGTCGCTCTCGGCTGGAAGGTGTGATTCGGATAGACGTCCATGATGCCCAGCCCGATGACCCTTGCGATGTGCTCGCCCGCCCAGGACCCGGCGATGTCCACAGCCACCCGCGGCCGGGTCTCGCTCAGCCGGCCGAGGGCCGTGACCTTCACCACGAGGAGCCCGGCGAGGTCGGCTCGGCGCGCCCGGGAGGCGGCGCCGATCTGTCGATACTCCTCAGGCTGGGACTGGAAGGCAAGGGCCTCGTGCGCCTGGCGCTCGCCACGCCGGGCCGCAGCGTCCCCGGGGTCGCGCGCAAGCAGGTCGCGATACACGTCCTGCGCCTCCGCATACTCCCCTCGACCGAAGAGGATCTCCCCGAGACGCAGCCTCACCTGTCGATCCGCGAAGCGATCCGCTCGCAGGGTGGCCACCGCCCGCGAGCTCTCGCCTCGTGCCTCGAGCAGGTCAGCGAGGGCGATCCGCATCCCCGCCACCTCGGGAGCGACGATCAGGGCCGCGCTGTACTCGCGGGCCGCGGTCTCCTCGTCGCCCGTGTCGAGCGCCGACTCGGCCGCCGCCATGTGTCGCTCCGTGACCTGGAGCTTGAGGCTGGCCGCCCGCTTGCGCACCACCGGATCGTTGGGCGCCAGCTCCAGTGCCCGCCGGTACAGCACGAGAGCGCCATCAACGTCCCCGCCACGAAAAGCCGTCGAGCCCGCGCCGACCAGGGCGGGCAGGTACTCGGGCTGCCTCTCGAGGATCGCGTCGAACGCGACGGTCGCCTCGCCGACCTGGTCCCCCCGCAAGCGTGCGTACGCCAGGCCCGTCTCGGCAGCCACCAGATCGGGCTGGCGCGAGAGGATCCCCTGATAGTCGCCCACCGCCCGCTCGTCGCCGGCGAGGACGCGCCGCCACGCTTTTTCCAGGTCGCGCCTCTGACGAGCGGAGACCTCGTCGGCAGCCGGGATGGGGTAGACGAAGTCCTCGCCCTCCGGTATGGGAGGCCCGGGCTTCGGAGCACACGACGCCACGAGCGCCGCCAGCGCCACGACCGTGAGGACCGCTCCGAGCGACATCGACGGCCTCACCTCAGGTTCTCCCGGTATCGGGCCAGGAGCCGTTCGGGCAGCTCCGCCTGGAGCGTGATCTCCTCGCCCTCCTCCTCGTGCTCGAGGACTCGCCCCGCAGCGTAGACGGAGGATATGGCGGCGCGGTCGCCGCGGCGAAAACGCAGGCGCACCCGGCGCGGCTCGAGCTGCAGGCCCGACCCGACCGCAACGAGCAGGGTGTCGACGCCGTCGCCGGTGCGGGCCGACACCAGTACGGATCCCGAACGGTCACGGGCAAGAGCGGTCGAACGCGTCGCGGGCACTCGATCGGACTTGTTGAGCACCAGGATGCGGGGGCGCTCCCCCGCCCCGATCTCGTCCAACACCGACTCGACTGCCGCCTCTCTCTCCTCCAGATCGAGAGCCGAGGCATCGACGACATGGAGGAGCAGATCCGCCTCCACCACTTCCTCCAGGGTCGCGCGGAAGGCGGCCACCAGCGCATGGGGCAGCTTCTGGATGAACCCGACCGTGTCCACGGCCATGATCTGACGGCCACCGCCGAGCGGCACCCGTCTCACCAGCGGGTCGAGGGTCATGAAGAGCTGGTCGGACACCACCGCGTCGCCCTGGCTCATGGCGTTGAACAGTGTGGACTTGCCGGCGTTCGTGTATCCCACGAGCGCCACGACCGGGACCTCGCGCCGGCGGCGGGCCTCACGCCGGGTGAGCCGCTCGCGCCTCACGCCTTCGATGTCTCGCCGCACGACCTGGATCCGCTTGCGCAGGCGCCTCCTGTCCGTTTCGAGCTTGGTCTCACCGGGACCGCGTGTCCCGATGCCGCCCCCGAGCCGGGAGAGAAGGACGCCCTTCCCGGCGAGACGCGGGAGGAAATACTGGAGCTGGGCGAGCTCCACCTGGAGTCGGCCCTCCCGGGTGGACGCCCGGCGAGCGAAGATGTCGAGGATCAGCTGGGTGCGATCGAGCGTCTTGACGCCGACGATCTCCTCGAGGTTGCGCTGCTGGGCCGGAGAGAGCTCCTCGTCGAAGACGACGAGGCTGGCGTCGGCCTCGCGTACGAGCTCGGCGATCTGTTCGGCTTTTCCGCGCCCGATCAGCGTGGCCGCATCGCGACGCGGGCGCTCCTGCAGCTCGGTTCCGACGACGGAGGCGCCAGCGCTTTGGGCGAGCAGGCCCAGCTCGTCCAGGGTTTCTTCCGCTCGCCGCCTTTGGCGCGTCCCGAGCGACAACCCCACGAGGAGCGCCCGTTCTTCCGTGGCGTCAGGGGTAGAAGTCGGCAGGATCTGATTATGAAGCCGTTGGCCCGCCCCGCGCAATGCGGCCGGCCCAGCTCATCTGGCGTGCGAGACCCCGAAGCAGGGTCACCTCCCGAGGCGTCAGGGCGGCCCTCGCGCTCAGACGTCTGAGCTCCTGAAGGATGTGGTCCGGGTTGAGGGAATCCAGGTAGCCGATGTCCAGAAGCGCCCCCCGCAGCTCCTGGAGCGCGTCTTCGAGGGCCCCCGCCGACGCCCGGGCTTCGCCGTTCGGCGTCCCCTCCTCGGGGTTCACTGCCAGGC
>CAXMOH010000408.1:0-3462 GCA_964194855.1 uncultured Hyphomicrobium sp. | reverse complement strand
CTCTGCTCGCCGAGTTCGACTACGGGAATGAAGAAGATGGCGCGGTAACCGATCCGCGAGCCCCGTCTCCGAGCCAGCGGCCCTCTACGGCGTCTGATCGCCCCCGCCAGACGGAGGGCCCACCTCCGCTATGCCCGGGCGGGCATCGTGCGGCAGGCCCTCGAGGTCGCCGCCGAAGAAGGGCAGCAGGGGCGCCTTGCGGCCATTGGCCGCGATGCGCTCGAGGGTCCCGAGGTGGACGGCGGCGATCTGGGCCAGATACGCCAGGGCCACGTCGGCGTTGTCCTCGAAGACGTCGAAGAGCATCTCAACGTCGCCGCCGAGCGTCACCACCGGGCCGTCGCACACGGCGTCGTACCAGCGGGGGACACCCGCCACGGCGTCCAGGCCGCCGAAGGGGAACCCCGGGCCGGGCTCCAGGACGAAGCCGGGAATGGATGAGGCGCAGACCACCCGGCCTTGCACAAGCATCTGCACCTGGCGTGCCGGCTCCCCGCGGTGCCAGAGCGTCGTGCCGGGCTCGAAGCTCAGCTCCACCATGTTGCGAGCGAGATCGGCGAGGGCGGAGGCGCTGGTGCGGACGAAGGGCAGGCTGTCCCGCAGGAACAGCATGCGCTGCACCAGGTCGAGCTGCGGCTCGAAGCCGGACGCGCCCATGCGGACCTGAGCGGCGAGACACTCCTCGGGGGCCTGGTGCCAAAGGTCGATCAGCTTACGAGAGGTCTGTCGGAGCATGTTCTGCAGGACGGAGAAGCGGTCTTCCAGGATCTCATCGAGGGCGTCTCCATCGATCTCCAGGGCCACGACGTCGGTCTCGGCGGTGGCGTCGACGCCCTCGGGGTCCCGGGCCAGGTAGGCGAGGCCGCCGACGCCCGCGCCCGACGAAGCCAGTCCAATGTCGAGAGTCCCCCGGCGGAGGCGCACACGCCCCTCGATGACGATGTAGACCGCAGCGATGGGCTCGCCGTGCTTCAGCAGCCGCGTCCCTTCGTGGAACACGCGGGTGCGAGCCTGGTCCGAGATCGCTCCAAGGTCCGAGGGACTCAGCGAGCCGAGGACGGGGAGCGTCCGCAGGTGGAGCAGCCGTTCCATGGTGCTGACGTGACGGTCCTCGGCTCGCATGCCCTGCTACCCCGTCGCCTCGAGCAGACGCAGCGTGCGGTCGAACATCTGCCCGACGAAGAGAGACGTCTCCTGCGACTGCAGCTCGGCGATCCGGCCCGTCAACCCCCAGAGCCGAAGCTCGCCGACGTGAAACACGGCCAGGCTTCGAAGGGTCTCACCCGGGGTCTCGATGAAGGTCGTGAGGAGCGATTCGTAGTCGATGTCCGTCGGCTGATAGAAGGGCGCGGTCGCCTCCTGCGCGGAAGGACCCGACTCCCCGTCGAGAATGGCGAGGACCGGGGCCTTCAACGGCGGGCGCAGGACGTTTTCCAGGAGCTCGTGGCTGCTGGCCCTGACCCTGCGGTCCGGGTTTCGCAGTCCACGGTAGATCCGACGGAACCTCTCGCGGCGATGGACGAGGGCGAGCAAGCGGAAGAGGCGTTCCTCGGCGTTCTCGGCCTTGTCGCGA
Organism: uncultured Hyphomicrobium sp.; assembly: GCA_964194855.1. Lineage (GTDB taxonomy): Bacteria > Acidobacteriota > Vicinamibacteria > Fen-336 > Fen-336 > JAJDNS01. The sequence continues at coordinate 1,889 of CAXMOH010000408.1, read as the reverse complement.
AGGAGCGCCACGAGCATCTGATGACCCGGCGTGACTCGATCGGGCTCGACCAGACCACCGCCCTCGATGACGCTGCGCCAGTGGTTGAGACGACACACGGCCCCGATCGTTCGCCCCGCCGCAGAGATGAGGAGCGTGTCGTCGAGGGGGACCCCGGGATTCCGCGTCGCCACCCGCCCAAGGGCCCGGAGGATCCGGAACCTCACCATGCCATCCTGCTCCTCGAGCAGGTGGCGCTGCAGCACGTGCACCGAGTCGACAGCCGGAAAGCTCGCGATCGCCCGGGGGATGTTGCGCCGCAGCTCCTGCGGAAGCGAGCTGTCGCCCAGGGCGTTTTCGAGGAACTCGAGGCCTTCGCCTCCGAAGGCCCGGAACGAGCGCCGCGCCTCGGATTTCACGGCCTCGCGGCGCAGCTGCTCGAGAAGGGTCGGGAGGAAGGCCGAACGGCGCAGGATCCCGATCGAACGCGCCACGGCCAGCTGGATGTCGTCGTCGGGATCGACCGCCAGCGCCTCGAGGACGGGGATGAAGGCGGGGACCGGACGGCGCTGGATGGCAAACGCAAGGGCGCGTCGCACCTCTGGAGAGCTCTCCCGCAGGATGACCTCCAGGAGCGGGCGGGCGTCCTCCGCCACCGGGGCCTCCGCCAGGAGCCCGATCAGCGCGGTGGCACGCACGATGGGGCTCGGGTCCCCGAGGGCTCCCCGGAGGATGGCCTCGTCGGGCTCGAGGGCGCTCCGGGCCCGGGGCGCCGCCCCCCGGACCTCCGGGTCGGCGTGTTTCAGGAGGCGGTCGGCGATGGGCATGAAATCGGTACGACGGGACGCCTCGAAGAGGTCCAGTGCGCGAAGCACGACTGCCGGCGTCGGGTGGTAGAGGATCAGCGCCGGGACCAGGTGCACGCGCTCCTCGGCGTGGAGGAGGTCGAGGGCGGCCATGACCTCGGCGTCGTCGCGGCTGTTGAGCGAGGCAAAGAGGGTCTCGAGCGACACGAGGTCGAGCTCCGGAAGTCCCCCCCGGGCCTCGAGCACTCCTTCCCGAAGGGCTCGGCGGAACATCTCCACGTAGTGAGGACGAAGCTCCGCACTGGCGGCGATCCAGGCCACGCAGAGCACGACCACCGAGAGGGCGAGGAAGATGCTGCCGCGGCCCAGGGCCAGCTGCGAGAGGATGAAGACCGACGCCACGGCCTGCCCTCCCCGCTGTCCCATGACATCGATCGCCGGCTTGACCCGCGAGCGCAGGCGATCGGGAATGGGGAGGAACAAGAGCTCCTGGCTCGTGCGGTTGAGGGAGGGCCGGAGGGCTCCGTCGGCTCCCTTGAGAAGAACGACGGCAACGAGCCCGCCGCCGAGGACCACCCCGCTGGCGCCTCCGAGCATCAGGAGGGGGAGGGCCCACAGCGCCCGATGCACGTCGAACGTTCTCAGGATCCAACCCATGAGAAAAACCTGGACGATCAGGGCCAGGACGCTCAACCCTGCGTAGAACGTGGCAAAGAAACGCCCCAGGTCCTCCGGGGCGATGTGCGCGGCCACCTCGCTCTTGAAGACGAAGTCCGCCAGCGTGACCGCGACGGAAGACACGAGCACGAGCCCGGCCAGGCGGGTGACGTAGGGCTCCCGTTGCATGAAGCCGCGAATCTCGCCGAGCTTCCAGCGAGCCGCCGCTGGCGCCTCAGCCGTGCCACGGGCCGAGCGGCCCAGGGCGAAGGCCAGTCCGGCGGTCAGAGCCATGAGACCCGCGCCGAGGGCGATGAGTGTCTCGGGCGGCAGGGAGCCGGTGGCGATGCGGGCCAGACCCGCCCCGAGGGCGGCTCCCAGGAGAGCCCCGGTGCCGATGGTGCGGTAGAGGCGCTTGGCCTGGGTGATGGTGTAGAGCTCGCCGAG
>CAXMOH010000407.1:0-13835 GCA_964194855.1 uncultured Hyphomicrobium sp. | reverse complement strand
CCGCCTTGGCGAACCGCTCCTCGATTCGGTTCCGGATCTCGGCGTCGTCGGCGGCGGCTGGAGCGGCCAGGAACAACGCGGCCGCCAGTCCCAGCGTCGCCGAAGCAATACGGTTTGCGGACGTGCCACTCATGGGGGCCTCCCTTGGCAGGGCGGTGTCGCCTACCCCGCACTCTATTTAAACGCTCCTGGCCCATGAGACGTTGCCTCGAAGCGTCAAATGACGTCAACGGCCCAGCGAACGAGTGATCCGCCATACGTTCGACCACCTTCCACGCACCGGCCGGGAGATGGAATCCCTTGACGGCGCCGGTCGAGGCCCCTGAGACTAGTGGCCTGGTGCTATTCAAGGAGAGCGGGTCATGGGACGGATCGTGGAACTCTGTGGCGAGATAGCGGCGGCGGTGGAGGAGGGCGCGGACGGCTTCGTGCTTTCGCCCGAGGCGTGGGCCCAGCTGCGCGAGGACTGGCCGGAGGAGGACATCCAGGACGGCATCAACCTGGTGACGGATTCGTTCTTCCAGGCCGAGCTCGTAGAGGCAGCGGACAGCCTCAGCGCCCGCCTACTGGAGATCCTCGGGGCATACGGCGAGGAGAAGGCGTTTTCGCGCGCCGCCTCCGGCCAGGCCACTCTCGACATCGAAGCGATCCGGCAACTCGCCCATCGGGTCGAGCAGCTCGAAGAGATCCTGGAGGCCTTCCGCGACGACGAGCCGCCGGACCGCCAGGGGTTCGACGCTCTCCAGCGCCGGCTGATCGACTTTGGCATCGAGGACGAGATGCGACCGGACGGGGCAAATCCGGACGGCAAGGCCCCTCCCGTGGGGGACGACTGACCTGCTAGACTCCCGCCCATGAGAAGAGTCCTGGCTCCGCTCTTCGCCGTGCTCGCCATGCCCATGCTGGCCGGCGCCGCCGAGCTCGAGCTGGCCGGGTACGCCGGGTACACGTTCCCCTTCTACAGCCAGACCTTCGGCTACGACTCCGGCCCGGTCGATATCCCGATACCGGGCGTGGCCATCGAACAGAGTGGTGAGTTCCAGCTCGAGGCCTCGGGCGGGCTCCTCTTCGCCGGTGGTATGACCCTGTACGCGACCGACGGGTTCGGGCTGGAGGTGCGGCTGGACAGCGCGGACATGAGCGTCGAGACGCTGAGCAACACCTACTCCGTCCGGGTCGATCTGCCGGAGCCGTTCGATCCCGTGCTGGCGGATCTGGAGCTCGAGAAGGCCACCGCGGACCTGAAGGCGCTCACGCCCTGGTCGTTCAATCTCAAGCTGCGCTCGGGGGGCGAGTCGCTGCGCTTCACGGCGTCGGGCGGACTCAGTCGCCTCGGCAACGTCCAGTTCGCCATCGATCAACAAGTGGCCCTCGGTGTCGTTGCGGTGAACCTCGAGACCAACGAGCTGGAGATCGCCACGATCCACCTGCGCGGCGCCTCAGAAGAGGAGTCCGAGAGCTCCTGGGGGGGCAACCTGGGGCTCGGCCTCCAGATCGGCCTGGGCGAACGGGGCGCCCTCATCCTCGAGGGCCGGGGCTTTTACTTCCCTACACGCACGTACTCGTGGGAGCCCCTCGACGCCGAGGCGCTCCCCCCGCTGCAGGAGGCGCTTCTCCGGCGTCTTCTCGTGCGGCTGGACCCGATCGAGTTCAAGCCCCGTTGGCTGCAGGCCACAATCGGCATCGCGATCCGCTTCTAGGGAGCACAACCCATGCGCCTTCGAGCCTTCGGTGTCGCGGTCGTCGGCCTGAGCCTGATCGCCCTTGCCTGGCCGGGCACCCGTGCCGATACCGTCCCGCCGACGGCCCTGCCCCTTCCCCCCGTCGCCGGCCCAGACGCCCCCGGCCTGCCCCCTCTTCCGGAGCGCTCGCCGCGCAACGCGAGCTACACCATCGAGGCCCGCCTCGATCCCGAGACGCGAACGCTCGAAGGGAGCCTCGTCCTCGAGTGGCGCAACACGAGCGACCAGGCGCTCTCGACATTCCCGTTTCATCTGTACTGGAACGCGTTCCGGAACACCCTCTCGACCACGGCCCGGGGTGACAGCCGCCGCTGGGCCGCACACGAGGAGCAGGACGAGAGGCTCTTCGGCTGGATCGACGTCCACTCCGTCCGACGCCTCCCCGACGATGACAACGGCGGCGGCGACGGCACCGGGGAGGACCTGACTCCGTCGTTGCGCTACCTCCACCCCGACGGCAACGAGGACGATCGCACGGTGATGGAGGTGAGCTCGGAGTCCCCGGTGGCGCCTGGCGAGACCGTGCGCTTCGCCATCGTGTGGACCTCGCGGATCCCCCACGGAACGGTGGGACGCGCGGGCTGGGTGCACGACTACCACTTCATCGCCCAGTGGTTCCCGAAGATCGGCGTCTTCTGGAACGGCGAGTGGAATTGCCACCCCTTCTACGCGGTGACCCAGTTCTTCTCCGACTACGGCGTCTACGACGTCCGTCTCACGGTTCCCCGGGGCTTCGTGGTGGGCGCGACGGGGCGGCGCGAAGACAAGACCGAGAATGAAGACGGCACCCAGACCCACCACTACGTCCAGGAGGACGTCCACGACTTCGCCTGGACCGCCAGTCGGCGATTCCTGGAGCGCGTCGCGACATTCGACGAGCCCGGCTACCCGCGGGTGGCGATCCGCCTCCTCGTGCAGCCGGAGCACGAGCAGCACTCGGAACGCTACCTCGAGGCGACGAAGATCGCGCTGCGGACCTACGGCACGTGGTCGGCGCCTTATCCCTACCCCCAGATCACGGTGGTGGATCCTGCCTGGGGCTCCGGCTCCGGGGGCATGGAGTACCCGACCCTCTTCACCGGAGGGACGAGCATCCTCGCCCCGGCCGTCCTGCAGAGTCCGGAGAGCGTGACGATTCACGAGGCGGGCCATCAGTTCTGGTACGGCCTCGTGGGAAACAACGAGTTCGAGGAGGCGTGGCTCGACGAGGGTCTCAACGAGTACATGGAGGTCAAGACCCGGGATCACGCCTTCGGGTCCGCCGGGGTGGCACGGCGATATTTCTCCGGCGGCCATCGTCAGAGCCAGAGGACAGGATGGCCCGTGGTCGTCCCCGGCGTCTGGATCCCGCGTGGGTCGACCCACGTCCCCAAGCTCAGGCGCCAGGGAGAGGCGGACATCATGGTGCGCCCCGGATGGACGTATCGCGATCGAGGCTCCTACAACACCAATACATACGGCAAGCCTGCGCTCACCCTTCAGACCCTCGAGGCGCTCCTGGGCGAGGAGACGATGATCCGCGTTCTGCGCACGTTCGCGCGCCGATACCGCTTCGCGCACCCGACCACCGAGGACTTCATCCAGGTCGTCGACGAGGTGACCGGCGAGAACTGGCGCTGGTTCTTCGAGGAGACGTTCTTCTCGAGCGGCCTCTGCGACTACGCGGTGAAGGTGGAGACACGCCGGGTGGCCCGGCCCGGGGGCTGGTTCGAAGGGCCTGACGGCGGGCTCTCCCCGGCCCCCTCGGCAGGGCCGGACGACGACGCAGGTGCCGGCGAGTGGGCCTCCCGGGTGACGGTGATCCGCAAGGGCGCCGTGCGGATGCCGGTCGAGCTGAGGGTCGATCTGGCGGACGGGAGCTCGATCGACGAGCTCTGGGACGGCCGCGAACGCTGGATGCGCTTCGAATACACCGGCCAGAGGGTGGTCATGGCGAACGTGGATCCCCTTGGCAAGCTCGCCTTCGACGTCGATCGGGCCAACAACCAGTGGATCGCCAGCCGGGGCCCGGCCCGCCGGGCGGCAACCAAGTGGGCGGCGCGCTGGATGTTCTGGCTCCAGAATTTCCTGGAGCTTCAGATGGTCGTGGGCTGAAGCGATGCTCCAGGCACTTCGTCACGGCTTTTCCGGGCTGAGTCGGAACTGGGGGCTCGTGATTGTCGTCTTCGTGGTGAACATCGCCCTCGCGCTCCTCCTCGCCCTCCCGCTCGCTTCCCAGCTGGAAGACGACCTCGCCCACAGCGGCGCGTCCGCGTCGATGATGTACGGCTCCGACTACGACTGGTGGACGCGCTGGTCCGCGGAGCAGAAGGGCTTCACAGAGAGCCTCGCGCCCGACGTCATGGGGACCGGGTTCGCGTTTCGAAACGTGGACCTGCTCCTGGACGGCTTCGTGCCGATCGATCCCCTGCTCCTCGGGCTGGGCGTCCTCTACCTGGTCGTGCAGACCTTTCTCACCGGAGGACTGCTCGGTGTGTTTCGGGCCCCGCAGGGGGGATGGACACTGCGGGGCCTCCTCCACGGCTCCGGCTTCTACTTCGGTCGTCTCGTCCGGGTGAGCCTGCTCGCGCTGGGCCTCGTCGGAGTCGTATTCGCCGCAAACGTCTCGTTCGCCCGGTGGGTGGACGGACTGGCCCGGGAGGCGGTGTCGGAAGAGACCGCCCTGGCTCTCCTCCTGGGGCGCCGGGCTCTCCTCCTGGTGGCCATCCTCTTCGTCCACATGACGGCATCCTTCGCACGGGTCATCGTGGTTCAGGAGGAGCGCCAGAGCGCGGTGCTCGCCTTCGTCTCGAGCCTGGGCTTCTGCGCCCGCAATCTGGCGGCGGCGGTCGGCCAGTACGGCGTCGTCCTCCTCCTCGCCCTCGTGCTGCTCGGGGCGTGGGCCTCGATCGACGCTCGGCTTCCCGTGGTCGGCTGGAAGAGCCAGCTCGTGGCCTTCGCCCTCTTCCAGGTCTTCCTGCTCAGCCGGATCGCCCTGCGGCTGGCGCTGCTGGCCAGCCAGCTCGAGCTTCACCGGGCGCCACGAGGCCGCTTGTGAGCTTGTCGAGGGCGGAGCGGGCTGGCAAGGGCGGTTTCGATCGAGTATAAAGACGGATCGAGACGACCGACGCAACAAACCCCTGAAACAGCGAAGGAGCAAGGTTGGGAGGAAACTCCCTTCGAGGATCATGGCCGAAAACCTGTTGATGAACGAGATGACGTGGACCGAGGTGGAGGAGACGCTGAAGGAAAAGCGTCCCATCGCGCTGCTGCCCGTGGGGACGACCGAGGCGCACGGCCCTCACCTTCCGCTCACGACCGACACCATCATCGCCGTGGCGCTGGCCCGACGTGGCGTTGCCAAGCTGGAGGAGAGGGGCCTTCACGCCCTCATCGTGCCCCCGGTCACGTTCTCGGTCTCCGAGCTCGGGGCGGAGTTTCCCGGCACCGTGAGCCTGCCGGCGGAGACCGTGGTCGCCCTGGTGCGCGACATCTGCATCGCCCTGTCGAAGTCGTTCCGCGCCATCGCGCTCGTCAACGTGAACCAGGAGTCCGCCAACGTCGAGGCGCTCAAAAAGGCGGTGGAGGAGGCGGAGAAGGCGGGGGCGCACGCGTGCCTCACCGACTTCGCAAAGAAGCGCTGGGTCGAGCAGCTCGGCAAGGCGTTCAGCGCCGGCGACCACGGCGGCAGCTTCGAGACCTCGCTCATGATGGCGGCCGCCAGGGACAAGGTGCGGGAGAAGGAGCGCATCAGCCTTCCGCCGATGGACGGTCTGGCGGCGCCCCTCAAGAAGGGGGCGAAGACCTTCGCCGAGGCGGGTGGCGAGGACGCCTACTTCGGAGATCCCACCGCAGCCAGCGTCGAAGAGGGCGAGGCGTCGTACGAAGCCCTGTCCGGGATACTGGCCCTCGCCGTCGCGGAGTACGTGGCCAGCAAGGCCTAGCCTGACACTCGCTGCCGGGACCAGCGGGACGCGGTCTAGCGACCGGCGCTGGCGCCGTCCCCGAACAGCCGGATGCCCGTGTTCTCCGCGGCGATGTCGGAGAGATCGACGATTGCCGCGGCGTTGACGCCGATGGCGATGGCAATCGCCTCCGAGACCTCCTCGGGCGTGGCCCCGAACTTGAGAGCCTTCTTGATGTGTCCCTCGAGGCAGCCCTGGCACTTCGCGGTGAGGCTCGCCGCGATCGCGATCAGCTCCTTGGTCTTGCGGTCGATGGCCGAGGGCCTGTAGGTCTCCTTGTAGAACTGGAAGTAGATCTCCCTGAACCGCGGCTCGACCATGGTGTAGGAACTCGGCTGGGGCCGGGCCGCTCCATTCTCGTCCTCGGGGAACGGCTGGTGGGCCGGCTTGTCTTCGCTCACTGTCGGCTCCTCATTCTCGAGTCCTCATCGTAGCCGCCACCTGAGCGGCCTCCTTCGTCTGGCCGGCCGCCTCGAGCAGGGCGGCGGCGGCGGTCTCGTACGCCGCTCCCCCGTCCCGCCAGGCGCCGCCGTGGCTTTCGCCCGGCACGATCAGCACCTCCGCCCTCGGCCCCACCGCCTCGGCGAGATCGAATGCGATCTGGCTGGGCATCCGCCGGTCGTCGGAGTTGGCCACGAAAAGAGCGGGTCGGTCGGCGAGGCGAGCGGCCGCGGTCAGGACGTCGGCGGCTTCGGTGTCGAAGCCTCCCTTGCGGCCCATCCAGTAGAGCAACAGGTCCGTCACGGGCCACGAGGGCACCACCCGCAGCCACCAGCGCCAGTGACGGAGCTCCCGCATGTGGTGTGTGACGGTGTCTCGCAGACTCCGGAAGCTGCTGTCGCAGATGACCCCGCTCACGTGCGGGTCGTCCGCTGCGGCGAGCACCGCGGCAGCCCCTCCGAGGGAGACGCCCCAGACGACGACCGCCCCCGGGGAGCGTTCGCGGGCGAGGTCGGCCGCGGCGCGGACATCCATCCTCTCGTCCACCCCGAAAGTGGTGGCCGCCCCTTCGCTGTCACCGTGGTGGCGCAAATCGAACAGGAGCGCGTTCCAACCGAGCTCGTGCACGAAGGGGACCTTCTTCACCATCTCGATACGAGAGCGGTTGAGCCCATGCACCATCACCACGGTTCCCGCGGGCTCGGCCACCGGGACCCACCACCCTTCGAGAGTGACTCCGTCTTCGGAGCCAAAGCTGACCTCGTCGAAGGGGAGCTCGAACGAGGCCGGTGTGATCCCGGCATTCTCCCTGTCTGGGAACTGGAAGCGGCGCGTCGTGGTCAGCCCGCCCAGGAAGTAGGGAACCCAGCCGAACACGAACAGGAGGAAGCCTGCCACCATCATGATCGCGACCCGGCGCAGCCACCGGACCCAGGTCCTGGATCTGTTCTTTGTCACGGAGTTGTCGATCATACGTCGACTGGGCAAAAAAAAGGCGGGGATAGTGGCGCCCGACACAACGGACCGCGCATCGAGTCGCTCTGGGGGCACTTGAGCGGCTCGAGCGCGCCGTCACCCCGTCGCGCGCCACCCCCCGTCTAACCAGTTACTACGAGGACGGTCGGATGGCTGTTCCTGTTGCGGTCGTCAAAGGTTGTCATGGCCGCCGAGGCGTGCCGTCCAACTTCCTGGAGCACGGCGGAACGGGGCTCCGGGCCCGCTCCTCTCGGAGAGCGCGAGGCACCCACGGACGTGGTGCGCTCGCACCCACTCCGCCGGCCGGACGACCCGCCAGGGCAGGCACCCAGTCCACCAGCGACTCCGGAGCGCAGACCGCCTCCAGGGGGCGAGGCGTCCTGGCGAGACGCGAGAGAGCCCGGCGACGCTCGGGAGCGAGCTGACCGCTCGCCAGCCAGCCGTGGGTCCGGACGAAGACGACGACCGCAGCGACCGCGACGAGACCCACGGCCACGGCCCGGGGGAGCCGGGATCCCTGGCCCAGCCCGCGCGCGAGCAGGGCCACGAGCGGCACCAGCACCAGCCCCGACAGGAGGTCCACGATCTCGTGCGGCCGGGGGGAGCCGAGCACGTCCAGGGCCTCGTTGACCGACAGCGCGCGGATCAGCGGAAGGAGACCCGGACCGGCGAGACCAAGGGCGACTCCGCAGGCCAGGCCGAGCCGCAGGCGTGCCGCCCGAGCGAGCGAACGGGCGTCACCACCCGCCGCCACGGGATGCGTCGCGCCGACGAAGACAGTCGTTGCGAGCCCCGCTCCGACCGCCAGGGCCAGAAGCGGCTGGGCCAGGGCAGCGGCCCCCAGGAGCATCCCGGCGGCCACCGCGGACGGTCGCGACGTGTGACCGAGCAGGAGAGCGCCGGCCGACAGGCCGAAGCCAAGGGCCAGCCCGGGCCCGCCCGCTCCCCACATGGCCAGGACGCCGGAGGGGGTCACCGCCAGCCCCAACAGGGCCGCCAGGGCGGCTGCAGAGGGGCGCAGCCGCACGGCAGAGAGCAGCGCGTAGAGACCGAGGACGAGGAGGCCGTGGGAGGCGAGGGTCATCAAAAGGACGGCCCTGGCAGGATCGAGGCCGGCGAGGTGCGCCAGATCGCCGGCGAGCGTGGGCAACACCGGCGAATGCGCTCCGAAAGGACCCACGGGAAGCAGGGGCTCGTAGGTCGCCGGGGCGCCGTCGCGCCACAGGACGAGTCGCGCCGACGTGGTGTGGAAGGCCATCTCGGGCCCAGGCGCGTGGTGCTCGAAGGGCAGGGGGACGAGCAGCGCGAGGCCGAGGCCGACGATCACCAGGGAGGGCACGGTCCGCAGCCGGGGAACGTCTCCGGTGGTCGGACCCGTGATGGGAGGCTCGGGGAGGGGGCCGGCGTGGCCGGGAGGAGGGGGCACCGCGTGTTTCGGAAGGAGCCGCAGGAGAGCCAGGACCACGAAGACGACCAGGGCGGCGGTCAGGATCCGCGAGCGCGCGGCAAACGGAAACCACCACCAGCTGAGAGCCCAGAAGGCCAGCGAGAGCGCCGGGACCGCCGTCCAGGGCGCTCGCACGACCAGGAGCCCCGGCAGCAGGAAGAGAGCGGCGAGAGCCAGGAGGCCGGCGGCCTCCGGCGGCACAGTGGATGGCACCGGCCGGCATTCTAGCTCGGATGATGCGGGCTGACCTTTCGGGTTACCATCGGCGCCGTGAAGGGCCCCGGCAACGGACTGCGAGCGGTCCTCTACGACTGGGACGGCACACTCGTCGACTCGGCTGCCAAGAGCTACCGGTGCTACGTGAAGGTGTTCTCGACGTACGGGATCGCCTACGACCAGGACAGCTACCGCAGGACCTACACGCCCGACTGGTATCGGACCTACGAGGCGGTGGCCCTCCCCCGCGACCGGTGGCCGGAGGCGGACGCGATGTGGACCCGCTTGTACGAGGAAGAGCCGAGCGAGCTGCTGCCCGGGGCCCGGGCCGCTCTCCAACGGCTCTCCGAGCACGGAACGGCCCAGGGCCTGGTCACCAGCGGCGAGGCCACCCGGGTGAGACGGGAGATCGTCACCCACTCCGTTGCGGAGTTCTTCGGGCCGGCCGTCGTCTGCGGCGGCGAGACCCGGGAGCGCAAGCCCCACCCCGAGCCGCTCCTCGTCGCACTCGAGAAGGTGGGAGCCCGTCCCGAAGAAGCGGTCTACGTCGGCGACAGTCCGGAGGACGTGACGATGGCGAAGGCGGCCGGCGTCTTCGCGGTGGGAATCCCCGGCGGCTTCCCCAATCGGGAGGCCCTGACCGCATCGGCCCCCGACCTGCTCGCCCCGAGCCTGGACGCGACAATCGACCACCTGCTGTCGCCCACAGCCTGATCGCGGTGCCGAGCCCGTGCGTGTCCCCGGCAGGAAGGCCGCACCCCAGGTTTTGCCGGGTCGGCGACCCGGGGCTAGCATTGTGGCCGTGACCGAGTCGCGCCACATCCCCCTGATCGATCTCAAGGCCCAGCTGAAGCGCATCCGCCCGGAGATCGACGAGGCCATGACGCGAGTCCTCGAGAGCACCGCGTACGTCTTCGGAAAGGACGTGACGCTGCTCGAGGAGGAGTTCGCCGAGTTCTGCGGCACGACTCACGCCTGTGCGGTGGCCAACGGAACGGACGCGCTGCACATCTCCATGAGGGCCTACGGGATCGGGCCCGGGGACGAGGTCGTGACCGTCGCCAACACGTTCATCGCCACCGGCGAGGCGATCCTGCTCGTGGGTGCGACGCCGGTGTTCGTCGACGTGGACGCCGTCACGTACACGATGGACCCGTCAGGGCTCGAGGCCGCGATCACCCCCCGCACGAAGCTCATCATTCCTGTCCACCTCTACGGCCATCCGGCGGAAATGACCGCCATCGGCGAGATCGCAAGCCGGCACGGGGTGCCGATCCTCGAAGACGCGGCCCAGGCCCACGGCGCGGACTGGAAGGGCCACCGGGCGGGCTCCCTGGGCCACGCCGCGTGTTTCAGCTTCTATCCGGGCAAGAATCTCGGGGCCTTTGGCGACGCGGGAATGGTCACGTCCTCGGACGCCGAGTTCGTGGCCCGGGTGCGACAGATCGCCAACCACGGAGCCGGCTCCCACCGATACGACAACGTGGTGCTCGGGACCAACAGCCGCCTCGACACGCTCCAGGCGGCGGTCCTGCGCGTCAAGCTGCGGCACCTGGAGGTCTGGACCGAGGAGCGTCGCACCCGCGCCGCGGAGTACACCCGGGCCCTCGAAGAGGTGCCGGGCCTGACCCTGCCTCGGGAGCGCGAGGGCGCACGCTCGGCCTGGCACCTCTACACGATTCGCTCCCCCGAGCGCGACCGGTTGCAGGAGCATCTGCGCAAGCGTGGGATCGCCAGCGCCGTCCACTACCCCAGGCCCATCCACCTCCAGCCGTCCATGGCGTCGGCCGGTGGCAAGGAGGGCGACCTGCCGGTCTCCGAGCAGATCTCCCGCGAAGTCCTGTGCCTCCCGATCTACCCGGAGCTGTCCGACAACGACGTCCACCGGATCGCCGGCGAGCTGCGGGCTGCCGGCCTCAGTCGGGGCTGACTCCAGGGTCGATTCGAGGCCGGTCGTCGGCAGCGAGTAGACGAAGCTGGGCGACCGCGGCATTGCGCACCTCGATGTGGCGACTGCTCTCCAGCAGCGCCTTCAGGTAGCCGGCGTCGTCCGTCCGGGTCATCTGGCGCACGAGAATCTGACCGATGTGCCGGTCCGTGGCGAAGGCCTTCAGCCGCTCGGCGTCGCGGACGCGCTTGGCCGCCTCCTGACGCACGAAGAAGTGCCGCCGGCTCCCCACGACGTCCAGAAGCTCCGCGTCGTGGGCGTGCTCCGGGGGCAGCGACTCGATCCGGTGGAGAAGCTCGTCATCGTCCAGCGCGAGCCAGCCGGCATCGCCCAAGGTGGGACCACTCGTTTCGGGGCGGCGGCGCTGGCCGGGCCCGTCACTCATGCCGGAACTCTCAACCCAGCTGTGCGGCCCGGCGACGGAAGTCTTCGATGACGCCGTCGAGGATCTTCTGCTCCTCGGAGGCGATGCCGTCGAAGCTCACCCCGAAGACGAAGCCGCCTCGGGTCGAGGGCTTGCTCCAGCGGACCTTCGCCGGCAGGCGAACGTGGGTGGCCATGCGACCCATTCGCACCTCGACGGTGATCGCCGCTCCCTCGGCTGGGCCTTCGACGTCGGCGTGGATGCGTGCGCCGGTCCGGCTGAGATCGGTCAGGAAGCCTGCAATGCGCCGCTCGCCTTCGACGTAGCGGCAGGCTGCGACGAAGGGCTGGATGCGCGGTTCCTGGCGCTTCTCGACTCCGCTCGCCGCCTGCCGCGCCACGGACGAGCTACTGAGGATCCTCGGGCGCGGGCCCGGGGATCGCAGGAGGTGCCGGTGCCGGGGTCTCCTCGGCGAGCCGCGGGGTGTTCAAGAGGGCCTTCAACTCCTTGCCCATCTTGAAGTACGGGATCTTCTTCGGTGGAACGTCCACGCGCTCGCCCGTCTTGGGGTTTCTGCCCTTCCGCGGAGCCCGGTTTCGAAAGCGAAAGCTACCGAAGCCCCGGATCTCGACTTCCTGGCCCCCTTGAAGGGCGGAGACGATGCTCCTCAAGGCCGCTTCGACGATGATCCCCGCCTGGACCTGGGTGATGTCGAGGCGCTTGGCCACCACACTGATGAGGTCCGCCTTGGTCATCGCGCTTCTCGACGGCTCGGCCATTTCGCGTAACCCCCTGCAAGCCCCGGACTTCCGAGGGTGGAGAAGGCGGATTTTAGCGCGCGAAATCCCCCGAAGTCAAATAGTGCCTATGGGATAGGCCGAGCGTCAGGCGTTTGCGGTGCGTCGGGGCGCGACGGGCTTCTGCGTGGGACGCGTGGTGAGCGCGCCGAAGGTCTTCTCGAGAGACCTGTCGACCTTCTCCTCGACCGCCGCCCGCGGCTTCCCCTCGGCCTCCGCGATCTCGCTCACCAGAAGGAACTTGGCCCTTTCGAGCATCCGCTTCTCGCGGAAGGAGAGCGCCTTCTTCCTCGAGAGATACGTGAGGCCCTTCAGGACGACGGCGACTTCGTAGAGGCTCCCCGTACGCATCTTGTCGGAGTTCTCCTTGAAGCGGCCCTTCCAGTTCGAGAGCTGCTCGACCCTTCCATCTCCCAGGAGATTGAAGATCTTACGCACGTCCGAGGGCCGAATGACCGGCCGCAAGCCGACGCCGTCGGCGTTCGCCCGGGGAACCCACACCCGTGAGTCATTGGCGAGGATCCGGAGCTCGTACAGGCTGATCTCGCACTCACCGACCGGTCTGGTCTGGATGCTCTCGACCACCCCGATGCCGTGATTGGGATAGATAACCTTCTCGCCAACCTGAAATTCCACGATGACCTCTCATTCTTGGACGGTCGTGCGTGACGCCTGGGCGGGGGAAAGCCGACTTGCAGATAACGCAATTTTACCAGCCGCGACCATCCGGGGCAATGGCAGGATGGCCTCAAACACGTCTATTTGCAGCCCCAAAGCCCACCGAACAGGTGAATCTCACTCTTGCCGATGAACTTACGGGGACGAAAAAAATCTGAGCGCTCATGGCCGCTCCCGGAAGGCCACAAGGGCGTCGACGCACGTGTCGATGTCGGTCTCGTCGTTGTAGAAATGCGTGGCGATGCGCGCTCCTTCGGGCTTCTCGCTGACGTAGATCTCTCGCTCGAGCAGGAACGCGCACGCCTCGGAAGGCGCCTCCAGACGAACGAGGGTCTCCGCCGAGCGATGGGCCCCGCCCGGCGAAAGGACCTCGAACCCCGCGCGCTCCAGCCGAAACGTCAGGTACATGTTGAGCTCGAGGACCCGCTCGGCGATCGCGTCCGCGCCGAGCCCAAGGAGATAGTCGACCGCGGCGCCAAGGGCGTGGATCGGCCCAAACGAGGGGCAGCCCATCTCGGTGCGGGCGTTGGAGTCGAGCACTCGCATCTGGCGGTTGTCGAACCCGAACGGATCTTCCCCGCTCATCCAGCCGACCGCCCGGGGAGGGCGCTTTTCCAGCAGTCCCTTCCGGATGAAGCAGAAGCCCGCGCCAAAGCCGGCCCCCAGCCACTTGTGCCCGGCCGTGGCGAGGGCGTCGATGCGGCTTCGCTTCACGTCCACCGGGAAGGCGCCGAGGGACTGGCTGGCGCACACCACCAGGTGGCGGGTCCCCTTGATCTCGCCAAAGGCGTCCAGGTCCTGGCGGCACCCGTTCGAGTACTGGACGTGGCTGATGGCGATGGTGGCGGCCCGGGGAGCCTGCCCTTCGAGGAACGACTCGATCCGGAGGACCCCCTCCACCGCCGGGACGAAACGCACGCTCACCCCCCGGTGGATCCACGGCAGCGTGACCGTCGGGAACTCGAGCTCGTCCGAGAGAACCGCCCCGTCGCCTTCGAGAAGATCCACGATCAGGTTCATCCCGGTGGACGTGTTGGGGACGAAGGCGATCTCCTCGGGCTCCGCCCCGATGAAGAGGGCCACCTTCTCCCGGATCAGCTCGCGCCGGGCCATCCACGTGTCCCAGTGCCGGTCGCCCCCCTCCTCGTGCTCGCGATAAAAGGCGGTCACCACCTCCCGCACCGGCCGGGGAATGAGCGACGTGGCGGCGGCGTTCAGGTAGACCTTGCCGGCGACGCCGGGAAAGTCCTTCCGCACCTCCTCCCACTGGGTCGACATGACGG
>CAXMOH010000406.1:0-2788 GCA_964194855.1 uncultured Hyphomicrobium sp. | reverse complement strand
CTCGAACGCCGCGGCAGTGCTCCTGGGCCTGGACAGGATGTGGCGGCTCGGCCTGGGCCCACACGGCCTGCACCGACTGGCTCGGCGCCTGGGCGCAGATGTGCCGTTCTTTCTCCTCGGGGGCACCGCCCTGGGGCTCGGCAGAGGAGATGAGGTCTACCCTCTGCGGCGTCAGCTCCGGGGCTGGGTGGTACTGGTCGATCCCGGGGTTCCGATCTCCACGGCTGCCGTTTTTTCCAGAATCGACGCAGGTTTGACACCCCGAGAAAACAGTAATAGCATTTTCTACTTTGTATCGAGGGAGTTGGAGGGAATCGGCGGGGACCGAATCCTCACCAACGATCTCGAGGAGGCGGCAATGGAGGAGGCGCCGGCCCTGAAGGAGAGGGTTGAGCGCGTCCGTGACGTGCTCCGAGGGGAGGGTGCGCGGATCGCTGCCCTCTCAGGGAGCGGGTCCAGCTTCTTCGGGCTGTTCGACGGCGCTCGTGCGGCGCGTCGGGCGAGTGCGGTGCTCGGAAAGGACGGAATGCCCGTTCGCGTCGTCCGAACGCTGACGCTCGATCAGTATCGGAGAACCTGGGCGCTTCCCCGAGTTCGCTGACACGCATCCCGAGGTACGATGAGGAGCCGACACCATGGAGATCACCGACGTCAAGGTCATCCCGGTCGACGATGAGAAGCTGAAGGCCTTCGTGTCGATCGTCTTCGACCATTGCTTCGTGGTGACGGATATCAAGGTCATCAACGGGCCGAAGGGCCTCTTCGTCTCCATGCCCAGCAAGAAGCGGAAGGACGGGACCTTCAAGGACATCGCCCATCCGCTCAACAACCAGACCCGTCAGTACCTCGAGGAAAAGGTTCTGGGAGTGTACCGGCAGCAGGTGTCGACCGACTCGACCCCCGCCTCGTCGGCCTCCCCCGAGCCGGCGGCCCCCGAAGCAGCGGCCCCCGAAGCAGCGGCCCCCGAAGCAGCGGCTCCCGAACCTGCGGCTCCCGAACCTGCGCCGGCCGAAGCTGCGCCGGCCGAAGCTGCGGCTCCGGCAGCGGCCGCACCCGAGCCACCCCCTGCGGAGGGGGAGGCCACAGGCAAGGAGGGCTCGGAGGGGTAGCGCTACCCCACGCGTTGGGGCGTGGCCAAGTGGTTAAGGCGCGGGGCTTTGGACCCCGTATCGAAGGTTCGAATCCTTCCGCCCCAGCCACCCGGCACCTGCAAGCCATCTGGATATGCGGCGAGAGCTCAAGATCTTCACCGGCACCGCTCACCCCGAGCTCGGAGAGGCCATCGGACGGTACCTCGGTTTCCCGGTCGGGCGTGCGCATCTCGCCCGCTTCTCCGACGGGGAGGTCTGGTACCAGATCCACGACAACGTTCGCGGGGCCGACGTCTTCGTGATCCAGCCCACGAGCCCGCCGGTGAACGAGAACCTCATGGAGCTGTTGCTGATGCTCGACGCGTTCAAGCGCTCGAGCGCTTCGCGGCTCACGGCGGTGATTCCGTACTACGGCTACGGTCGGCAGGACCGGAAGGACAAGCCACGAGTGCCGATCTCGGCGAAGCTCGTGGCGGACCTGCTCTCGACAGCCGGCACCGACCGGGTCCTCACCATGGACCTCCACGCGGCCCAGATCCAGGGCTTCTTCGACGTCCCGGTGGACCACCTCTTCGCGGCACCCGTGATCATCGACCACGTGTCCAAGCTGGATCTTCCCGATCTCACGGTCGTTTCGCCCGACGCCGGCGGCGTGGAGAGAGCCCGGGCGTACGCAAAGCGCCTCGACGCCGCCCTGGCCATCGTCGACAAGCGGCGGGACCAGCCCAACGTGGCGGAGGTCCACCACGTCATCGGCGAGGTGGAGGGTCGCACCGCGTTGATCGTCGACGACATCGTCGACACCGCCGGCACCCTCGCCAAGGTCGCCGAAGCCATCAAGATCGCAGGCGCGCGAGAGATCATCGCGTCCTGCTCGCACGGCGTCCTCTCGGGCCACGCCCTCGAACGCATCGAGAAGAGCCCGCTTTCCAAACTCATCATCACCGACTCCATGCCGCTCTCCGTAGAGAAAAGAGAGAGCGACAAGATCGTGGTGCTCACGATCGCCGAGCTCCTCGCCCGCGCGATCAAGAACATCCACGACGAGACCTCGGTGACCAGTCTTTTCGTCTGACGCATCGTTTCGTGGGAGTAGCACATGAGTGAAATCGTGGTCGCGGCGGAGAGCCGGGCCGAAACAGGAAAAGGCCCCAACGGTCGCCTCCGGAGTCGCGGCATGATTCCGGGCATCGTCTATGGCGCAGGCAAGAAAGCCGTGTCCGTGGCGGTCTCGCCTCGCGAGATCGGCGACATTCTCCGCAGCGCTTCCGGAGAGAACACGCTGTTCGACATCGAGATCGAGGGCAAGCGGCGAAGGGTCATTCTGAAGGAGTTCCAGCGCGAGCCCATGAAGGGGCAGCTCCTGCACGCCGACTTCTTCGAGGTGGCGCTCGACAAGCGGATCGAGGTCAAGGTCCACATCGAGCTGCTGGGTACGCCGGTGGGTGTCAAGACCGAGGGCGGGCTCCTCGAGTTCATCACCCGCGAGCTCGACGTGGAGTGCCTTCCCACCGAGATCCCCGACAAGTTCTCGCTCGACGTGTCCGAGCTGGAGCTTGGCCGGCACCTGCGCGTGTCGGAGGTGGTGCTGCCCAGCGACAAGATCACTCTCCTCACCGACCCCGACGTCGTGATCGCCCACGTGGTGACGCCGCGGGCGGAGGTCGCAGCCACCGAGGCGGAAGAGGCCGAGGCTG
>CAXMOH010000405.1:0-4995 GCA_964194855.1 uncultured Hyphomicrobium sp. | reverse complement strand
CGCCTCGCCGAACGTCTGGATCACCGAGCCCGGGGAGGTGCTCTCGACGGCACCGCGGATCTTCTCGATCTCGGGAGTGGACTGGAACTGGAGGATCAGCTGGGTTCCCCCCGAGAACTCCACGCCGTAGCGGACCTGGCCACCGGCCACCGCATAGATGCCGCCGGCGACGAAAAGGGCGCTCACGATGGCGAGGTACCTGGCACGGCGCAGGGAGTCGAAGTTGGGGTTCTTGAGGATCTCCATCACCGCCCCCTAGATGCTCAGGCTCTCGACGTGGCGTTTGCCGAGAACCCACTCGAAGAGGAATTTGCTCACGAAGTAGGAGGCGAAGACGTTGGCCGCGAGACCGATGATGAGGGTGACCGCGAAGCCCTTGATGGGCCCGGTTCCGAACTGGAAGAGGAACGCGGCGGCGATCAGGCCGGTGAGGTGCGTGTCGATGATGGTGGTCAGGACCCGGTCGAACCCGTTCTGGATCGCCACCCGCACCGTCTTGCCGTTGCGGAGCTCCTCGCGGATCCGCTCGAACACGAGGACGTTCGTGTCGACGCCGACGCCGACGATGAGGATGATCCCGGCGATGCCGGGCAGCGTCAGCGTCGCCCCGCTGTAGGCGAGGAACGCCGCCACGATGAGCATGTTGGCCGAGAGGGCCACCACGGCGTTCAGCCCCGACAGCCGGTAGTAGCCGAGCATGAAGAGGACGATGAAGGCCATGGCCGCCATCGACGCCCGGACGCCGTCCCGGATCGAATCCCGGCCGAGGGAGGCCCCCACGGTGAGCTCCTGCAGGTAGCGGAGGGTGGCTGGCAGGGCCCCGGCCTTGAGGATCTTGGAGAGCTCGTCGGCCTCCTCGGTGGTGAACTGCCCCGTGATGCGGTTGTCCGCCCCCAGCTTGCTCTGGATCGTGGGCGCCGAGTAGACGCGGTCGTCGAGGACGACGGCGAGCTGGCGGCCGATGTTCCTCCGGGTCTCCCGGGAGAACTTGTCGGTCGCGTTGGCGTTGAGGATGAAGTTGATCTGTGGGCGGTTGTTCTCGTCCACGCCGACCCGGGCGGTCTTGAGGTCGCGGCCCGTGATCATGGACTCGCGCCGCAGCAGGTAGTACAGCCGTTCCCCCGGGCCCTGGGCCGAGCCGCTCATGATCACCAGGTTGTCCGGGACCCGGCCTCCGGTCCCCTCGAGCAACGTCTCCTCGCTGGCTGCAGAGTCCTCCACCAGGCGCAGCGAGAGCTGGGCCGTGGTCTTGATGATGCGCTTGGCCTGCTCGACGTCTTCGACACCAGGCAGCTGGACGAGGATCTGGTCACCGGTGCTGCCGTGACGGGCGATCACCGGCTCCGACACTCCGAGCTCGTTGACCCGGCGCTGGAGAGTCCGCTTGGCCTCCTCGACCGTCTGATCCCCGAGCTGGCGCTTGTAGATGTCGGTCATCCGGATGGAGAAGCCGTCCTCCCCCTCGGTGCGGATGTTCCAGCCGGGGCTGAACTGATCCTCGAGGACGCCGCGCATGTCCTTGACCCGGGCGGGCTCGGTGCCCTGGACCGAGAAAGACGTGGTGTCCGCGCGTTCGATGACGCCGAACTGGATGCCCTGGCGAGAGGCCTGGTCGCGGGCGGTGGTGACGGCGTCGTCCACGGTGGCGTTGTAGGCGTCCTCGATGACGACCTGGAGGACGAGATGGATGCCGCCCTTCAGGTCGAGGCCGAGGTGGATCTTGCCCGGGGTGCCGTCGTTGTCGAAGGGCGGCCAGATCGCGACGCCGCAGGCGATGAGGAAGGCGCCGTAGAAGACCGCGCGGACCTGGAGCTCCTTGCGGACGAAGGCATAGGTGAGCCCGGCGAGAGCGGCGCTCAGCAGCAGCCAGAGGACGAACGGGTTCTGAAGGTCGGGGGACATCACTTCTCCGTCCTGGCGGCGGGGTCGGTCTGAAGACCGGCCACCGCGCTCTTGAGGACCTTGATTCTCGTCTTGTCGTCGATGCGGAGCTGGAAGGCGTCGTCCTCCACGGCGACGATCGTGGCGAAGATGCCGGCGTTCAGGAGGACCTTGTCGCCGGTCTTGAGCTCCTTCACCAGCGCCTCGAGCTTCTTCTGCTTGCGGCGCATCGGAAGGATGAGGACGAAATAGAAAACGGCGAAGATCAGCCCCATCATCACGAGGCTGGCCATCGGGTTGGGCTCACCCTCGCGGGCGGGCCCGGCGAGAGCGAGAAGGCTCTGAAGATCGACCATTGGCGTCCTGCTCGGTTAAGGGTACGGTCAGCTGACCCGGAGTTTTCCGCCTTCGAGCGAGGGGCCCCTCGGCGGCCTCAGCGGGCGTCGCGCGGCGAGGCGTCCTGCTCCGTGGCCGCGAGGCGTCGGAGGGTCTCCCCCCGGTACTCCTCGAAGCGGCACAAACGGATACTCTGTCGTAACCCCTCCATCATGTCAAGGTAGAAGAAGAGGTTGTGGACGCTCATCAGCGTTGCCGCCGCCATCTCGCCGCTCTTGTGAAGGTGACGAAGATAGGCCCGGCTGGCGGTCCCGCACGTGGGGCAGGGACACTCCGGGTCGGGTGGGCGGGCATCGTCCCGGTATCGAGCGTTCCTGATGCTGAGTCGGCCCCGGCTGGTGAAAAGCTGCCCGTTCCTGGCGTTGCGCGTGGGCAGGACGCAGTCGAACATGTCGATCCCGCGGGCCACGGACTCGATGATGTCCTCCGGGGTGCCCACGCCCATCAGGTACCGCGGACGGTCCGTCGGGAGAATCGGCTCGAGGCCCTCGAGGACACGATCGCGGGCCGCCCGGGGCTCGCCCACCGAGAGCCCCCCCACGGCGTAGCCCGGGAAATCCATCTCCATCAGCTCGCGGGCGCTCTGCTCGCGCAGGTCCCTGTCGACACCCCCCTGGACGATGCCGAACAGCCACTGGTCCTCTGTGGCATGGGCCTGGCGGCACCGTCGCGCCCAACGGGTGGTCCGAGCGGTCGCTTCGGCAATCGCCTCCCGGGGGGCGTCGCCGGGCGGACACTCGTCGAAGGCCATGGCGATGTCGGCGCCGAGGCGAGCCTGGATCTCGATCGACCGCTCGGGGGTCAAGAGGTGAGCGGTCCCGTCGATGTGGCTCCGGAAGCGGACGCCCTCTTCGTCGATGCGTCTGAGCGAGGCAAGGCTGAAGACCTGATATCCACCGCTGTCCGTGAGGAAGGGCCCGTCCCAGCCGGTGAAGCCGTGCAGGCCACCCAGGCCGGCCACCAGCTCGTCGCCGGGGCGGAGCATCAGATGGTAGGTGTTGGCCAGCAGGATGCGCGCTCCGATCTCCCGGAGATCGCGGTGCAGAACCGCCTTCACCGCGCCGGCGGTTCCCACGGGCATGAAGACCGGGGTCTCCACTTCTCCGTGGGGCGTCACGAGGCGTCCGGTCCGGGCGCGCCCGTCGCGGGCGAGGACGGAGAACGAGAGGGAGGGCATGACGCGCCGGAGTATAGTCGCTGTCTGACACTCACCACGGGCTGCTACACTCAGCTGGAAATGAGCGCCCGAAAACGCGTCGCGCTCCTCTTCGGTGGTCGCTCGGGCGAGCACGAGGTGAGCGTCCGCTCGGCCGAGTCCGTCGCCGAGGGTCTCGAGCGAGACCACGACGTCGCCTGCATCCTGATCGAGAAGACGGGCCGCTGGCGCCTGCAGGACGGCTCGCGGCCTCGAGCGATGGGGGGCGAGGCGATCTTTCTGGCCCCGGACCCCACCGACGAAGGGACGCTCCGCCGCTTCGACGATGCCGTTTCGCTGGTGCGGCCCGACGTCTTCTTTCCCGTGCTGCACGGCCCCTACGGTGAGGACGGCACCATCCAGGGCCTCTTCGACCTGGCGGGCGTGCCCTACGTGGGCGCCGGCGTCGCGGCCTCCGCGGCGGCGATGGACAAGACCCTGATGAAGTCGCTCTTCGCACAAGCGGGCCTGCCCCAGGTGCGCCACCGCACGCTGAGGAGCCGTGAGGCCTCCCTGGAGGCGCGAGCCCTCGACGAGCTGGGTCTGCCCGTCTTCGTCAAGCCCGCCAACCTCGGCTCGAGTGTCGCGGTGAGCAAGGTGTCCACCGCGGAGGCTCTCGGGGCAGCCCTGGACCTCGCCCTTGCATACGACCACAAGGCCGTGATCGAGGAGGCCGTGGACGCACGAGAGATCGAGGTCGCGGTGCTGGGCAACGAGGGGGCGGAGCCCTCGGTTCCCGGCGAGATCGTCCCGGACCGCGAGTTCTACGACTACGACTCCAAGTACGCGGCGGACAGCACCACGAAGCTCATCATCCCTGCTCCGCTGGACGAGCCCGCCGCGGCCGAGATCCGCCGGCTCGCGGTCGACGCCTTCGCGGCGGTCGACGCCTGCGGCCTCGCCCGGGTGGACTTCTTCGTGGAGCGCTCCAGCGGGCGGGTTCTGGTCAACGAGGTCAACACCATGCCCGGCTTCACCTCGATCAGCATGTACCCCAGGCTGTGGGCGGCCTCGGGAGTGTCGTATCGGGAGCTCCTTGCCCGCCTCGTCGCACTGGCGCTCTCGCGCCACTCCCGCCGCGCGACGCTCCGAACCGACTTCGGACGCTGAGCCGGGGCGCCGGGACCTGGTGCACTAATATAGAAGAAAGCATAGTAAGCCCGCCCGTGATCCTGTGTCCCCAACCGCCAAGCGATCGGATCCAGCGAAGCGCCTTGTCCGGCAGCAACTCCTCCGTCAACACCACCTTGGGGAGATTCAGTATTAAACATAGTATATAAGAACCGCTCATGCAGCCCAGGTCGATAGAGGCCTTGGCGGAAGGCCCTGAGCTACAGTACCTTCGCGTGATAGACTCGCTTAAAGTCGCTCCTGGAGCCGATTAGAATGGTTTTCACATTCCTTTCCACGGCGTAACTCACTCCACCCGTTGAGCATGGACGAAGCGAGCCGACCGGAAAAGCGCTTGACAGGGGTATAGGGGCTCCCTACCCTACCGGTAGTATGCGAAGCCTCTTGAGACC